>CAZLSU010000008.1:52612-61172 GCA_964562225.1 uncultured Sphingobium sp. | reverse complement strand
AGCGCGTCTCTTCGGTCGAGATCGCAAAGCGCGTCTTGTCGATGATCTGCTTCAGCGTCTCGGCGGGCAGCTCGAAACTGGTCGGCAGGTCGCCCTCCGCGATCACCGGGAAATCATCGCGCGGCAGCGTCGACAGGTTGAAGCGGGCGCGGCCCGCCTGGATCAATATCTTGCCGTCCGCCGCCTGCAACGACACCTGGCTCCCCTCGGGCAGCTTGCGCGCAATGTCGAACAATGTGTGCGCCGAAATGGTGGTCGCCCCCGCCTGCTCCACCTGCGCCGCGACGCTCTCGACGATCTGGAGGTCAAGGTCGGTCGCCATCAGCTTCAATGCGCCATCGGCCGATGCCTCGATCAGCACGTTGGACAGGATGGGAATGGTGTTGCGCCGTTCGACCACCGACTGGACGTGGCTCAGACATTTTAGGAGCGTCGCGCGTTCGATGGTGGCCTTCATGTCCCTGATCGTCCGTTTCTATTCTGCTGCCCCGAATGGCGCGAAGGGCCGAATCCGGGCGATAGTGATGGTCGTCCTACATAGCCGCTGTGACGCCTTGGGCAAGCATTGCTCATAGCACCGCTTGCAAATGCCGGGCAGTTGGGCTTTGCCGCTGTCATGAAGCGCCTCGCCCTCCTGCTGCTGCTGCTCGCCGCCCCGGCGCAGGCCCGCGATTCGCTCGGCATGTTTGAACGCTGGGGCGCGTTCCGCGATCCCGGTGCATCTCCCTCTGGACCGCGCTGCTACGCCATCGCCCAGCCGGTCGCCCCGCGCCGCGCCAGCGCCTTCGCGACGATCGCGCACTGGCCGGGCCAGCGCATCCGCGGCCAGGTCCATTTCCGCCTGAGCCGTCCCCGCGCGCCCGGCGCACCGGTATCGCTCGGCATCGGCGACCGCCGCTTCACGCTGGTTGCAGGTGCCGCCGACGCCTGGGCCGCCGACCCGCGCGGCGACGCGGCGATCATCGCCGCGATCCGATCCGGCACCAGCATGAGCGTCCAGTCGATCGACCGCGCCGGTCGCGCCTTCGCCGACAGCTACGCCCTGCGCGGCGCGGCCACCGCGATCGACGCGGCTGCGCTGGGATGCGCCAGGGCGCGATAGCTGGCTTTTTGCCCGACTTTGCCCTAAGGCGCGGGCCATGCAGATTCCTGGACATATCGATCCGGTGCCCGTCCCGCGCGCCGTGACACCCCGCGCGGACGGTCGCGTCGACCTGATGGGCCTGTCGCGCCCGCAGATGAAAGCCGTGCTCGCCGAAGCGGGCCTGGAGGACAAGCAGGCCAAGCTGCGCTCCAAACAACTGTTCCATTGGCTCTACCATCGCGGCGAAACCGACTTCGACAAGATGACCGACCTCGCCAAGCCGATGCGGCTGTGGATGGCGGAACGCTTCGTGGTCGGGCGTCCCGAGGTTATCGAGGCACAGGTCTCCACCGACGGCACCCGCAAATGGCTGCTGCGATCGGACGATGGGCAGGACTATGAAATGGTCTTCATCCCCGACGCCGACCGGGGCACGCTGTGCGTCTCCAGCCAGGTGGGCTGCACGCTCAATTGCCGCTTCTGTCACACCGGCACGATGCGGCTGGTGCGCAACCTGACGCCGGGCGAGATCGTTGGCCAGGTGATGCTCGCGCGCGATGCGCTGGGCGAATGGCCCAAGGGCAATATGGCCGCGGCCAACGACATCGACGATGATGAGGATGCTCCGCAATATTCACCCGATGGCCGGATGCTGACCAACATCGTCATGATGGGCATGGGCGAACCTCTCTATAATTTCGATCATGTTCGCGACGCGCTCAAGCTGGTCATGGATGGCGACGGGCTGGCGCTGTCCAAGCGTCGCATCACCCTGTCCACCAGCGGCGTCGTGCCGATGATGGCACGCGCGGCGGAGGAGATCGGCGTCAACCTCGCCGTCTCGCTCCATGCCGTGACTAAGGAAGTGCGCGACGAACTGGTGCCCTTGAACCGCAAATATGGGATAGAGGAACTGCTGCAAGCCTGCGCCGACTATCCCAAGGCGAACAATGCCCGGCGCATCACCTTTGAATATGTGATGCTCAAGGACAAGAATGACAGCGACGCCGATGCGCGCGAACTGGTCCGCCTGATCAAACATTATAATCTGCCGGCCAAGGTCAACCTGATCCCGTTCAATCCATGGCCGGGTTCGGACTATGAATGTTCGACGCCCGAACGGATCCGCGCGTTCAGCAGCATTGTCTTCCAGGGCGGCATCTCCGCCCCGGTGCGCACGCCGCGCGGCCGCGACATCATGGCCGCCTGCGGGCAGCTCAAATCGGCGAGCGAGAAGAAGAGCCGCGCGGAACTGGACCGGTTGGCCGCCGAAAAGCAGGCGGCGCTGGGCTGATCCGCCATGACGGACGAGGCGATCGAGCGGCTGGCGCGCGGCTTTTGCGGCCATAGCCTGCCCAAGGAGCAATGGACCCACGGCGCGCATTTCGCGACCGCGCTATGGCTGATCCTGCGTCGGCCGGACGTGCTGCCGGAACGCGACATGCCGGACATGATTCGCGGCTACAATGAAAGCGTCGGCGGCGTGAACAGCGACATGTCGGGCTACCATGAGACGATCACCCAGGGATCGCTGCGCGCCGCGCGGGCGCTGGTCGCGACACTGGCGGCGGACGTCACGCCGGGGCAGGCGTTTGCGGCCTTGATGGCATCGCCGCTGGGGGACAAGGACTGGCTCTTCGCCCATTGGTCGCGCGAGCGGCTGATGTCGGTCGAGGCGCGGCGCGGCTGGGTGGAACCGGACCTTACGCCCCTGCCTGGGTGAACATATCGTCCCCATGGAAAAGGGCGACCATCGCTGGCCGCCCTTTCCGTTTTCGTCCGATCCGCAGGGATCAGAAGCGGATGCCGACGCCGCCAACGACCTGGTGACGCTCGATACCGGCTTCATAGTTGGAATAGCGATATTCCCCCTTCACGAACAGCTTGCCGCCCAGCCGATACTCGACGCCGCCGCCGACGCGCACGCCGTCTGCTTCTTCGCCGCCAAGGCCGGTCGCTTCAAAGCGCGCATTGGTATAGCCCGCCTTCAGATAAGCCAGCGCGGTATCACCCAGCGCGAAACCGACGCGGCCGCCGACATACAGGTCGCGATCGGTGACGAGCGAAGCGCCGCCAACGCTATACTTCGCGCTCGAATCGCTGATTTCAGCGTCCACGCCCAGAACCGAGCCACCCGCCTGGATGTCATAACCGAGCGCCAGGCCGTACAGGACGCCATCGGGCGTGCCCACGCCAGCATTGAGGTCGACGGCATCATAGCCCACGATCACTTCGGCGCGCGGGCCGGTGAACGGCGCAGCATCCTGTGCGAAAGCGGGCGCGGAAACACAGGCAGCAGCAATCGCTGCGAAAATCACAGTTTTCATAAAGTCCTCGATATTATAATATCACTGAATGGAGAAATTCACCCAGTGTTCAGTTTAGATGCCAAGAAATCATGAAAATCATCACATAACTCCTCCTGCACTTTCCGCCATGATTTGGCTTGGAAAGCTCATGATCTGCATCAGGATCATGGAGGGGCCATCTAGGATCGCCATGATGCTTTGCAAAGGGGTTGGATTTCAATTTGAAATGATTTTTAAGGCTGTGTTGCAAAAGTGTGACAACCGCGCCGCCTGCCCATAGCAGGATGGATTATGCCGCCCGATAGGCTATGGATGGACCTATGGAAAGCCACACCGACATGGCAAAAGGCGACGTCAAACGGCATCGCCTCTCGACCAGGCTCTGGCACTGGCTGAACGCCGTCCTGCTCTACACGCTGTTCACCAGCGGCCTTGGCATCTTCAACGCCCACCCCCGTCTCTATTGGGGGCAATATGGCGCGAATTTTGATAGGGCATGGCTGGAACTGGACCGGTTCAGCGGATGGATCACCCTGCCGACCCGCTACAATCTGGCCATGTCGCGCCACTGGCACCTGACCGCCGCGCCGATCTTCGCCTTCGCGCTGCTCGCCTATATGCTCTGGAGCCTCGCCAACCGGCATATCGCGCGCGATCTGGCGTTTCGCCGGGGCGAGCTTGCGCCCCGCCATGTCTGGCAGGATATCAAGGATCATGCCCGGCTGCGCTTTCCCACCGGTGCGGCGGCGCTGCGCTACAATGTGCTGCAAAAGGCGAGCTATATCGGGGTGATCTTCATCCTGTTGCCGCTGGTCATCCTGACCGGTCTCACCATGTCACCGGGCATGAATGCCGCCTGGCCCTGGCTGGTCGAACTGTTCGGCGGGCGGCAATCGGCACGCTCGCTCCATTTCATCGCCGCCTTTGCGCTCGTCGCCTTTTTCCTGGTCCATATCCTGATGGTCGTGCTGGCCGGACCGATCAACGAGGTCCGGTCGATGATCACCGGCCGCTATCGCATCCCGCCGGAGCGGACGCCATGAGCCTGATTCTCACCCGCCGCGCCCTGGTGCTGGGCGCGGGCGCGGCGCTGGCCGGGTGCGACCGGCTGGCGAGCCACCCGACCGTGCGCGAGACATTGTTTTCTGCGGAGAATTTCCACAGATGGGCGCAACGATCGCTGTCGAACCGGCAGGCGCTGGCGCAGGAATTCCGCGCCGACCAGATTTCGCCGCGCTTCCGCGCCAACGGCACCGCCAACCCGAACACGGATGCCTATAAGGCGCTGTGGCGGGGGAATTTCGCCGACTGGCGGCTCGGGGTGAAGGGGCTGGTTGACCGGCCCTTGTCGCTTTCCTTGTCGCAGTTGCACAGCCTGCCCCATCGCGAACAAATCACCCGCCATGATTGTGTCGAGGGATGGAGCGCGATCGGCAAATGGCGCGGCGTACCGCTCAAGCTGATCCTGGACGCGGCAAAGATGCGCGACCATGCGCGCTATATCATATTCCGCTGCGCCGACGGCTTCGGTGAAACCTATGCCTATTATGAGAGTATCGACCTGATCGACGCTTTTCACCCCCAGACCATCTTGGCCTTCGCCCTGAACGACCGGCCGCTCTCCGTCGCCAATGGCGCGCCGTTGCGCTTGCGGGTCGAACGCCAGTTAGGATATAAACAGGCCAAATATCTCATGGAGATAGAAGCGGTTGAGCGATTGGACGGCATCGGCAAGGGCAAGGGCGGCTTCTGGGAAGATCGCGCAGGATATGACTGGTATGCCGGCATCTGATCCGCTGCACGGTCATCCATGAAGATATTCGACACCATCCTGAAACGGCTCGTCACGCATGGGCAGTTGACGTTCATCTACCATGATGGCCGACGCGTCACCGTGGGTCAGCCCGCCCAGGGTTTCCCCGATCTCGCCCTGCGCGCACTCGACGCGCGGGTGCCGCTCGACATTCTGCGCGATCCCCGGCTGGGTGTGGCGGAAGCCTATATCGACGGGCGGCTGGCTATCGAAGGCGGCGGCATCATTGATCTGGTCTCGCTGATCCGCGCCAACAATGCCTGGGAACAGGGCAAGTCGATCAGCGCCAAAAGCCCGATCAAGCGCGGTGTCGCATCGTTGCGCCAGCGGGTATGGCGCGCCAATCACAAGGCGCGATCGAAGGCCAATGTCGCGCATCATTACGACCTGTCGGCCGCGCTCTATGCGCTGTTCCTCGATCGCGACCGCCAATATAGCTGTGCCTACTGGCCCGACATGGACAATGCGGCCGGGATCAGCCTGGACCAGGCGCAGGAGGACAAGAAAGCGCATATCGCCGCCAAGCTGGCGCTGAAGCGGGGCATGCGGGTGCTCGACATCGGCTGCGGCTGGGGCGGCATGGCGCTATATCTGCACCGCACCTGCGGCGTCGACGTCACCGGCATCACCCTGTCGGAGGAACAGCTCAAGATCGCGCGGGCGCGCGCAGAGGAAGCCGGCGTCGCGGACCATGTGCGTTTCGAGCTGATCGACTATCGCGACATGACCGGCCCGTTCGACCGCATCGTATCGGTCGGCATGTTTGAACATGTCGGGACGGCGCATTACCCCATCTTCTTCAATAAGTGCCGCGATCTGCTGACGCCCGATGGCGTGATGTTGATCCACACGATCGGCCGGATCGGCGGGCCGGGCATCACCGACGCCTTCACCCAGAAATATATCTTTCCCGGCGGCTACATTCCTGCCCTGTCGGAAATGATCGCGGGTAGCGAGGGTACGCGGTTGATGGTCACCGATGTTGAAGTGCTTCGCCTCCATTACGCCCTCACCATCCGCGACTGGTATCGCCGCGCCGAAGCGAACAGGGCGCAGATCGTCGCGCTCTATGACGATCGCTTCTATCGGCTCTGGACCTTCTACCTCGCCGGAGCTGCCACCGTGTTCGAGCATGGCGGCATGGTGAATTATCAGGTCCAATATGCCCGCGACCGCCGTACCCTGCCGATCACCCGTGACTATATGAGCGAGACGGAAACGGCCCTCAAAGGGCGCTGAATCCCTTAACCATCGCTGACCAGCCCATTCGCGACCGGTTCAGTCGCGCTTTGCGATCCTCTTCTTCTGCCCGCCGCGTGCGACGGGTGCGTGAAAGGAGAAGAGGTATGAGCATGTTGTGGAAAGGCGCGGTGGCCGTATCGCTGACCGTTGCCAGTCTTGGTGCCGCGGTGGTTCCCGCCCAGGCGCAATATTATGGCTATAATAACGGCTGGCGTGACGGCCGCGACTATCGCAGTGATCGGCGCTGGGATCGCGGGCGCCATTGGGACAATCGCCGTCACTGGCGCGGCGATAATCGGCGCCACTACCGCCAGTCCTATCGCGGCTATCGCCAGCATTGCTGGACCGAATGGCGCTACAGCCGTTACGCGGACCGGCGCGTACGGGTGCGGATTTGCCGCTGATCGAAATGGGCCGCTGTCATTCGACATGCGGCCCAATATCTTCGCCATTGAACCACAAGGCCCATTGAACCACAGGGCATAGCCGGGCATTCAGCACGGCATGACCGATCCCATGCCCGTCCTTCACAGCCTGCTTTCGGGCCTACCCATATTGCTGCTGCACCTCGCCAGCGCGACGCTGGTATGGCTCGCCGCCATGGCCATCTATCTGTGGATCACGCCGCATGATGAATTCGCGCTGATCCGCGCGGGTAACCAGGCCGCAGCGATTTCGCTGGGCGGCGCGGCGATCGGCCTTTCGGTGCCGCTCGCCTTCTGTCTTGCCGGGTCCGTCAATGTCTGGGACGTGGTGATCTGGGGCAGCGTCACGCTCGTGCTGCAACTCATAGCGTTCCGCGCCGTCGATTATCTGCTGGGGTCGCTATCCCGCCGGATCGAAGAGGATGAGAGCGCCGCCGCGATCTTCCTGGCGATGATGAAGATCGCGATCGCTTGCCTGACGGCGGCGGCTGTCGCCGGGTAGCGGGATGGCGCGGCGCGGCTGCGGCTGCTTTCCCTTCCTGCTGGGCGGGATCATCGTCGCGCTGTGGCTCGGCGGTGTGCCGTCGCGCCTCACACCGCTGGAGGTCGAAAGCTATGATCCGCGCTCCCCGCGTCGGCCGCTTCCGCAATGGGAGAATGAAAATTTCGTGATCGAGGACCGCGACGCCAAACCGGCCGACAGTATGGGCACCGCCTTTTCGGTCGATGGCGACGGCGTGTGGCTGACGGCGGAGCATGTGACACATGGTTGTGCGCGGATCGGGCTGGAGCAGGATGGCTACGCCAGGCCGATAACAAAAATATTGGAAAGCCGTGAAAGCGACGCCTCGCTGATCCGGGACGGCATCGCGATCGGCGCGCTGTTGCCATTATCGGCCAAGGTGCCGGCACCGGGATCGCATGGCTATCATATGGGCTTCCCCGCGAGCGAGCCGGCGGTCGTCGCCTCCGAACTGATCGGCGCGGCGAACGCGCGGCGGGGCCTCAGCGATGCGACACAGCCGGTCCTCGCCTGGGCCGAACGCGCGCGATTGCCGGACGATGCGGGCACATTGAGCGGCATCAGCGGCGGACCGACCTTTGCCGAAGATGGTCATGTCGTGGGCATCAACAGCGCTTCGACCGACCGGCGCGGGCGCATCCTGACGACCGATCCGGGTGCGATGATGCGGCTGGTGGCGGCCAGCGGCGCCGTGGATGAGCGCACCGTGGCCTATCCGTTCGCCGATTTGCGCGATGCCGACCGGAGGTTCCGGGGCTGGCTAGCCGAAGGCATGATCCGCCGCGTCTTCTGCGATGTCGATGATTGACGCCGGGCCGCACCAACGGCTAGGCGGCGGGCAGACAATCAGGAAATCCATGCCATGAGCGATACGCCCCCCGACCGCCTGTCCACCAACCCGCGCAGCCCCCATTTCGACATGGAGACTTTGCAGCGGGGTATCGGCATCCGTTTCAAGGACCGCGTGCGCACCGATGTCGAGGAATATAGTATTTCGGAAGGCTGGATTCGCGTCGCCGCCGGCAAGACCCGCGACCGCCACGGCAATCCGATGACGATCAAGCTTAACGGCCCGGTGGAAGCCTGGTTCGAGCAGCCCGCCGAGGGCGAGGATGCAATTGAAGGGAAAGCAGAGTGACGTTCTGAGACGCTGTTCCCCGGCGC
>CAZLSU010000008.1:0-52512 GCA_964562225.1 uncultured Sphingobium sp. | reverse complement strand
CCGGCGCCGTCACGATGACATTGAGCGAGGGGTCGAGCGGCATGCGCGGATCTGAACCCTGCGCGGGAATGTCCGACGTGCCGGTCGCGATGCCCTGCGGTGCCCGGTCGGTCTCCCAATCGCCCAGATGGTTGCGCACCCGGTCATAATTGACCTTGGGATCGTAGAGCGGCCCGCCGTCCAGCCCCAGATCGCGCGCTTCGGCACGCCCCATCGCGGCCAGCAGCGCAAAGCCCGCGACATAGGCGTCGCGCTGCGCCGTCACCATCGTCACGCGCGAATTGAGCAGTTCCTGCTGCGCATTCAACAGGTCGAGGATCGTCCTGGTGCCGACCTGATTTTCGGCACGAACACCGTCCAGCGATTCCTTGTTGGCCGCAACCCCGACCTCGGCGGACTCGATCACGCTCAGTGAGGATTTCCAGATGGCAAAGGCGGACCGGGTTTGCGCAACGACCGTGCGCTCCGCCTCGATCGTCTGCTCGATCGCCTGCCCGCTGCGCGCCTGCGCCTGGCGAATCTGGGCGGACGGACGCCCCCCCTGATAGATCGGCACCTGGAGCGCCAGCCCGATGCTGGCCGAAGGGATGGTCTGGTCCGAACGCGGCAGCGTGCCGTTGCCCAGGGTTTTCAGATAATCGACATAATTGCCGCCCGCGACCCCGTTCAGGCGCGGCAATCGGCCCGCCTTGGCGATCGTGATATCCTCATCGGCCGCCTCGCGCGCCTTTTTCGCGGCCAGCAGATTGGCGTTGTTGTCGATCGCGATATCCACCGCCGTATCCGGGTCGGCGGGCATGTTGGGCAGCGGCGGCGGCGTTTCCAATATGCCCGGCGCGACACCGACCAGTCGGATATAATTTTCGCGGCTGGAAATCAGCCGCGCCTCGGCGGTCTGCAACTGGCTGCGCCCCAGCGCCTGACGCGCGCGCGACTGGGCGACATCAGTGCTGTTTAGTTCGCCCACCTCATAGCGTTCGGAATTGGCCTTCATATTGGCGTCCAGCATTTTTAGATTCTGCTGGTTCAGCGTCACCACGGCGTCGTCGCGGATCACATCCATATAGGCGCCGACGACAGCGGTGAAGAGGTCAGCCTCGGTCCCGCGCAGCCCCAGCCGCGCGGCTTCCACCCGCTTGTCCGCCGCGCGCACCGCACCACCGACCGCGCCGAAGGTCAGCAGCGGCACGGTCAGGTTCAGCCCGGCGTTGATCTGCCGCTCGGGGGCCGCGAAATTGTTGCGGATATTATCGTCTTTCACGATATTTTCGGTGTAGCCCGCGCTCGCTTCCAGGCTGGGCAGTCCGCCCGACCGCGCGATCGGCACATTTTCGTCCACCGCGCGCACATTGGCGCGTTGCGCGGTCAATGTCGGGTTGCTGTTATAGGCGCGGGTCAGTGCCTCGCGCAGCGTGTCGGCGGATGCGGCCTGATGCACCAGAAGAAAGGCGGCGCCAGCGAGAAATGGGAGCGATCGCATAAGTCGGCTTCTTTCAAAAAATGGGCGGTCGGCCGGGGCGGGTCAGGTCGTGAAATCGATCCGGCAGCGCAGGCCGGCAGGTATCTTGTTTCCCGGATTGGGCAGCGACAGGCGCAGGCCGAATGTCCCGCTGGCCGCGTCGAACACGCGATCGATCACGGTCACTTTCGCGCTATATTTGCCGCCCACAGGATCTTCGGGATAAATCCAGGCGCTATCGCCAAGCGATACGGAATTAAGCTGCGATATCGGCGCGAACACCTCGACATGCAGCGGATTGATCTGCGCGATCGTCAGGATATGGGACGATTCATTGGCGCGATATTCGCCAGGCGACATGGCGCGCTCGGTCACGACACCGTTGATCGGGCTGCGCACCGTGCGTTCGGCCAGCAGGCGCTGCGACTGGGTATATTCCAGTTGCGCGACCCGTTGAGTGAGTTGTGCCTCCCGCGTCTGCATCGACGCCGCCTGTGCATTGGCCTGCGCCTCCTCGACCGCGTCCTTGGCAAGGTAGCGCTTCAACCGTTCGCTGCGATCCTGCTTGGCCCCCAGATAGCGCGCCCGTGTCTCGGCGGCGCCAGCGGTAAAGCTGTTGGCGGCGCGCGCCTGCGAGACGGCAAGGCCAGCCGCCTCGACCGAAGACCGCAACTGGGCGACCACCTGACCGCGTTGCACGAACTGGCCGCGATCGGCCATGATCCGGTCGATCACGCCCTCGACGGAACTATTGACCTTCACCACCTGGCTCGGCTCGATCAGGCAATCGGCGGGCCGCGCCGCACCTGCCCCCAGCGCCATGGCCGAAGGCATTGGCGGGGGAGCGGCAACCGCCGGAGCGGCGGCGGGTTGCGCGCGCATCGGCACGCTGGCCTGCGCAGGGGGCGATCGCTCATCATCCCCCAGCCCGATGACGCCAAGCGCCACGGCCCCGAGTGCGGCGACGCCCAGCAAAATCTTGCGCTTACCTGCGATCAACCCCGTAAACATGCTTCCCCCCGGCGGACGCCCCCCAAAGGATCGCCCAGCTTCGCCACATCACGGGGCACCGTATCGCCATGTCTATGGAACAGGGTCGGCGCAAAAGCAGGCACGACCGAAAACCGGTCGCATCTTCAAAACTTCTAAGGACCGCATGAAGCGATCCTTCCCGAGCATTACGCGACCATGGCGGGGCCTTTTGGACTGGAACGGCCCCGCTCACGAGTCGAGTAGTGCCAAAATGCGCCGACCTTGTAAAGATGGTCGCCAAGGGAAGAGATTGATACGAAAGCGGAACAAAACCAGTAGACGGCCGGACCTTATCCTCTGTTTTACAAGGAAATGGGGCGTTTCATCTTGTTCGCCTCCTGATCGGGCCGGATGGCGGCGGCATTAATTATCCACGCGATTGTCCCATCCATGGATTCCGGCTTGTCCTGCATGGTCGGACATGATTATGCTGCGCGCAACCGGCATAAGAGTGGGTCGCAACTACACCTTAAGCCATTGGGGGGTTGAGCTGCTATGAAGCACGCTCGGATCAAGTTGCGCCAGTTCACGGATTTGCTGCGCCCGTCATCCCTTGTGGAGATGGGAGCGGCGCGCCGACGTGCGGTATTGCGCGCGTCCACCATCTTGTCGCATCGCATGACGGTGGAGCAACTGGAGCCGCGCCTGCTGCTCTCGGCGGATCTCGCCCCCGTTTCAGGATCGCTGGACCTGCCCGGTGAAAAGGACAGCTTCACCTTCACACTGACCGAGCCGCGCAAAATCTATTTCGATTCGCAGACCAACGCCGCCCAGATCCGCTGGTCACTGGCCGGTCCCGGCGGCGCGATCGTCCAGGACCGCAGCCTGTCGTCATCCGATTCGGTCGACATCGGCGGATCGACGATCTTGGACCTTCAGGTCGGCGAATATACGCTGTCGGTCGATGGCGCGGCCGATACCACCGGCGCTTATGCCTTCCGCCTGCTCGACATCGCCAACGCGCAGAAAATCGCCATCGGCGCGACGATCGCGGCATCAATCACCGACAAGGAAACCGATCTCTACAGCTTCGATGCGACCGCCGGCGACCGGATCTTCATGGATCGCTTGGGATTGTCCGGCGGCAATCCGGGTTATCGCCTGCTCGGTCCCGATGGCGAATTGCTGACCGGTCCCAATTATCTGGACGATTCCGGCACCTTGGAACTGGGCCGCACCGGCACCTACACGCTGGCGATCGAAGGACGGGTCTATGATAACCCGGTCGATTACAGCTTCGTGGTCCAGTCGGTAACCGATCAGGTCGCCGCACTGACGGTCGGCGCAACGGTCAACGGCACGCTGCCGGGACCGGGCAGCACCATCGCCTATGACTTCACGCTGACCTCGCGCTCCCGCCTGCTGTTCGACAGCCTGCTGCGCAGCGACAGCTTCCAGTGGACCCTGTCCGACGCCAGCGGCCCGATCATCAACAAGCGCAATTTCCAGTCGTCCGATTCCTATGATGGCGACCCGATGCTCAACCTGGCGGCGGGCGCCTACCGGATAACGGTTTCCGCGCAGGGCGACCGCAGCGGGGCCTTCGCCTTCCGCCTGCTCGATCCCGCGGCCGCCACGCAGATCGCCCGCGACACGGCTTTCGGCGGCACCATCGGCGATGCCGGATCATCGGTCGGGACATCGCGCGTCACCGGCGCGCCCATAGACTATAGCAGCCTGCCCGGCGTCACCAACCGCGCCTGGCGCAGCGTCGCGGGCACGCATCTGTCCGTCCCGGACAGCGCAGCATTAAAGCCCGCCGCCCTCACCGTAGAGGCATGGGTGCGCCGCGACAGCGCAGGCGATTATCGCGGCGGCGTGGTGAAGACCAGCACGACGGCCTGGAACGACGGTTACGGCATCGTCACGACGCCGGACGGCAAGGTGCGCTTCTTCGTCAACAACTGGAACGGCAATTTCGTCGAGGCGGATTTGCCCGCGGGCGACTGGACCCACATTGCCGGCACCTATGACGGCGCGGCCATCAAACTCTATCTCGACGGCGTGCTTGCGGGCGAACTCGCCTATAGCGGGGCCATCGTCCATACCGACCAGCCCCTGACGATCGGCGCTGGACCCACCGGCCGCTACCAGTGGGACGGCGCCCTGGATGAAGTGCGCATCTGGAACGGCGCCCGTACGGCCGCGCAGATCGCCGCTGCGGCCGCCGTTCCGCTGGCGGGCAGCCAGGCGGGCCTGGTCGGCTATTGGCGCATGGACGAACCGAACGGCACCGCCACGGTCGCCGACCTGTCACCCTCCGCCGCGCTCGCCACCGCCACTTTCTTCCGCGCCAGCGAAACGCAGCTCTATCGCTTTTCCGCCACCAAGGGCGAGGACGTCTTCCTGGACCTGCAAGCCCGCACCGGTGGCGAATTGTCGGTGCGCGTCTATCGGCCAGACGGCGCGCTGCTGACCGCCGTCCAGAATCTGCAAGACCTCGACCTGTCCGACCTCCCGCTCGACGGCAATTATGTGATCGCTATCGAAGGGCGCTATTACAACACCACCCCCGCCGACTTCACCGCGCGCGTCATCGGCGTGACCGACGACAGCGCCGCTCTAACGCTGGGCGCAACCAATGCGGGCCATATCGATCCGGGCCAGAAGGATGATTACAGCTTCACCCTGACCGCCGATGCCCGGCTGCTGTTCGATTCGCTGACCGCCAACGGCAACCTCAACTGGACCCTCAAAGGCCCGCGCGGCGTCGAAATCGCACCGCGAACCCTCTATTCGTCGGACTCCGCGGAACTGGGGGGCCAAACCGTCCTGTCGCTGATCGCCGGCGACTATGTGCTGACCATCGACGGCAATGCGGGTGAAGATGCCGATTATGCCTTCCGCCTGCTCAATCTTGCCGCCGCCGCGCCCGTTCTGGTCGGCACCCCGGTCAGCGGTACGCTCGATCCGGTAAATGAGACCCAACTCTACCGTTTCAGCGCGCAAGCGGGCGACCAGATCATCCTCGACCGTACCGGGGACGTCACCGGCAATGCCTATTACCGGCTGGTCGATCCTTTCGGTCGTTTGGTGGCGGGGCCAAGCTATTTCAACGATTCCGGCACGTTCACGCTCAACGCCACCGGCGTCTACACGCTCGCGATCGAGGGCCGGGTGTGGGACAATTCGGCCCCGCTCGCCTATGGCTTCGTTATCGACCCGCAGGGCAATATCCCGCCACCCGACCGCTCGACCGGCACCCCGCTGGTGCTGGGCGCCCTGACCGAAGGCGCGCTCGCCACTGCGGACGAGGTCGATCTCTTCACTTTCACCACGACCGGCGCGATGCGCGTCTATTTCGACAGTTTCACGCCCGACACGCAACTGACGATGACGCTGACCGGCCCGCGCGGCCCGGAAGTCGTGCGCAATTTCTACTCCGCCGACAGCTACGAACTGGGCGGCAATCTGGCGATCGATCTGCCGGCGGCTGGGACTTACCAGATCGCCGTTTCGGGCACCGCCGCCGCGCCCTACGGCTTCCGCATGCTCGACCTGGCGACCGGCACGACGATCACGCCCGACAACAGCATCGTCACCAGCGACCTGACGCCCCGGCGCGAAACCGACATCTATCATTTCACGGCGGCAGCGGGCGAACGCTTCTTCTTCAACGCGCTGCAAGGCCCCAATGGATCGATCCGCCTGATCGACCCGACCGGACGGCAGATCACCGGCCCGACCGGCTTTTCTGATATGGACTTCACCGTCGATCTTGCAGGCGTCTACACGCTGCTGGTCGAAGGCCGCGTCTGGGACGCGGGTGCCACCAGCCCCTATAGTTTCGCGCTCAACCGTCCGGCCGACCCCGATCCCCTTCCCTTGATCCTCGGAGCGACAACCGAAGGCGAAATCGCCGCGCCCGGCGACATCCAGCGCTATCGCTTCACGCTGGACGCGGACACGCTGCTCAGCATGGACAGCCTGATCCCGGAATTCAGCATAAGCTGGCGGCTGGAGGGGCCGGGCGGCGTGCTGGACAGCGACACCTTCTATTACACCGACAGTTATGAGGATGGCGACAGCGCGGTGATCCGCGCGATCGCTGGCGATTATGAACTGATCATCGACGGCGATGGCGACCGGACCGCCCCTTACGCCTTCCGCCTGCTGGACCTCGTTGCCGCCGCAACTGAAATCAGCGCTACCGGTGCCCTGACCGAAGGCGTGCTGTCTCCAGCGCGGGAAAGCGACATCTTCACCTTCGATGCGGTGGCGGGGCAAAATTATTATTTCGACGCCCGCACCGTGCCGTCCAACGCTTCGATCCGGCTCATCGACCCGACCGGGCGCGATATTACCGGCCCGACCGGCTTTTCCGACCGCCCCTTCGCGCCTGAATATAGCGGAAGCTACCTGATCCTGGTCGAAGGCCGCGTCTGGGATGATCGCGCGCAATCCCCCTATAGCTTCGTGCTCGACCGCATCGTCGATCCCGCCCCGGTGGCGCTCGCTTTGGGCGCGACCACCACCGCCACGCTGACGCAGAGCGGCCAGACGATCCGCTACACGCTTGATATCGACACCCCGCGTCAGGTCTATTTCGATTCATTGACAGCCGAATCGGCGCTGCGCTGGAGCCTGACCGGCCCGGCCGGGACGATCGCGGCGGATGATTTCTACGGCTCGGATTCCTACGAGGATTATGCCCAGCGGGTAATTACGCTGGCGGCGGGCAGCTATGACCTGACTGTCACCGCGACCAACGGCTATGTCGGCGACGGCCGCTTCCGCCTGCTCGACCTCGCCACCGCCACGCCGCTCGTCACCAATGTACCGGTGGCCACAACGCTGACCCCGGCGAACGAGACCGACAGCTACAGCTTCGACGCAGCGGCGGGCGAGCGCTTCTACTTCGACATGGGCACCGACGTTCGCTACGCATCCCTACGCGTCATAGACCCTTTCGGGCAGCAATTGCTGGGGCCGGAAGGCTTTACCGACCGCGAATTCACCACCGCCATAGCAGGCCGCTACACCGTCCTGATCGAAGGGCGCGTGTGGGATACCGCCGAGACGGACGATTACGCCTTCACCCTGCGCCGCCCGACCGACACCAAAGCCGCCCTGCCGCTGACCGGCGCGATCGGCGGGCCATTCTCCGGCACGGGCCGGATCGGCCAGGCGCTGGCGATGACCGCGCATGAGCAAGTCGTCGTCACAGACCCTGCGCTCGACCTGCGCAGCGACGTTACGGTCGAATTCTGGATCAACCCAGATCGCACCCCCGAAACCTGGGCACCGCTGGTCTATAAGGCCGATGGCGCGAACGGGCGCAGCTATTCGGTTTGGCTCAACAATAACGGCTATATCCATCTGTCGACGCAGGATGGGTCGGGCTATCAGTCGATCGAGACGCCGAACGGCTCGATCGTCAACGGCCAATGGACCCATGTCGCCGCCACGATCGAGCGCAGCACCGGGGTCATGCGCATCTATCTCAACGGCGTGCTGGCGAAAGAAGGCGCGGTCCGTACCGGCCCGGCGTTCGGTGCCGCCGATACCGCGCTCTATATCGGCAGGACAACCGAGGAAAATGACGCCTATCGCAAATATGAAGGCCGGATCGACGAGGTTCGGGTGTGGAGCGGCGCGCGCACTGCCGAGCAGATCGCAGCAGGCATGCTTGCCGCGCCTGCGGTCGATGGATCGCTCAAGTTGCGCCTGCCCTTCGACGACATCGCGCCGGGCGACACCACGACCGCCAATGCCGCGACGGGCGGCACCGCATCCATCGTGCGAGACCTCGCCGGATTGCAGGGCGTCGTCGAAGGCCGGATCGGCATCGGCGACACCCGCGAATATAGCTTCACCCTGACCGAACCGACGCTGCTGGCAATAG
This sequence comes from uncultured Sphingobium sp., assembly GCA_964562225.1. Lineage (GTDB taxonomy): Bacteria > Pseudomonadota > Alphaproteobacteria > Sphingomonadales > Sphingomonadaceae > Sphingobium. Next base: position 44,176 of record CAZLSU010000008.1, on the reverse strand, counting down.
ACTCGCTGCACGACAACAGCGCGATGACGATCCGGGTCAAGGGACCGGGCGGGCTGGACCTGTCGCGCAATATGCGCAACGCCGATTCCCATGAATTTGGCGGCGGCAACCCGGTATTCCGCGCACCGGCGGGCACCTACACCGTCACGGTCGACGGCAATGGCGACACGCAGGGCGCGTTCGCCTTCCGCCTGCTGGACCTGGAAACCGCGCAGCCTGTCACGCCCGGCACGCCCGTTACCGATCGGATCAGCGGCAGCGGCGAAACCAACGCCTATCGCATCGACGCGCAGGCCGGCGACCGGCTGTTCATCGACCAGCAGATGCTGGCCGGCGGCGGCACCGACCGGCTGACCTGGCGGCTGATCGACCCATTCGGCAATCAGGTGCTCGGCCCGCAGAATTTCACCGACATCGACACGCTCACCCTCGCCTTCACCGGTGCCTATACGCTGTTGGCAGAGGGCCGTGCCTGGCATGAACGGCCGATCGACTACCGCTTCAGCCTGTTTACTGTGGGCGATGCGCCGCCGGTGCCAATCACGCTCGATGGTCCCAATCCCGATACGCAGGGCCGCGAGCCGGGCAAGATTGGCGAAGCGCTGACGCTGCGCGGCGTCGATTATGTCGAAGCGGCCAACAGCGCCGCAATCAACCTGACGCAGGACTTCACGGTCGAAAGCTGGGTCAGGCTGGACCGCTTCACCGACACCTGGACCACGATCGCGCAAAAGGGCGATAGCGACGCCAATCACGGCACCTATTATATCGCGGTCAACAGCAACGGCGCGGTCTATGCCTCGACGGCGGACACGTCCGATCAGGGCGTCCAGACCGCCAACGGCCTGGTGAAGCCGGGCGAATGGGTCCACCTCGCCGCCGTCGGAGATCGCACCGCGGGCACGCTGAAAATCTACGTCAATGGCGTGGAATCCGCCACCCGCGCGATCCGCACCACTCCCGGCCTGACCAGCGATCTGCCGTTCCTGGTCGGCCATGCCCTGCGCGCCGATACCCAGTTCGGCATGGTCGAAGGCGCGGTGGACGAAGTCCGCCTCTGGTCCGTCGCCCGCACCCAGGCGCAGATCGCCGCAGGCATGACGACCGCGCCCGCCGCCGCGACGGCCGGTCTCGCGCTCGCCCTCCCCTTCGACAATGCGTCTTTGCCTGCGGGCGTGACGCTGCGCACGCTCAACGCCAACGGCGTCACCGGCTACATCGACACGCCAGGCGCAGAAACCGTCTACAGCTTCACGCTAACCCAGCCGACCATGGCGCTGTTCGACAGCCTGACCGACAATGGCGCGCTGCGCTGGACGCTGACCGGGCCGGAGGGCGACATCGTCACAGACCGCCGTTTCGACCAGTCGGACTCCGCCGATTTCGGCCCCAGCCCCGCGCTCAAACTGAACGCTGGGGCCTACACGCTGACCGTGGTGGGCGATGGCGATGCGACCGGCTGGTATAATTTCCGCCTGACCGATCTCGCAACCGCCATACCCGTCGCTACCGGCACCCGTACCGAAGGCACACTCGCCCCCGGCAGCAAGACCGCCGCCTATAAATTCGCCGCCACCGCAGGCGACCGCGTCTTCTTCGATACGCTGGCTGGCGCGGGCGATCTGCGCTGGCGGCTGATCGACCCGTTCGGCAACAGCGTTTTTGGGCCAGTGGGTTTCACGGACCGCGACGTATCGGAACTGGCATTTACCGGCACCTACACGCTGCTGGTCGAAGGCCGCGTATCGCAGGGCGGCGTGGGCAGCTACGCCTTCAACGTCCAGCCGATGATCGAAGGCAGCGCACCGCTGACGCTGGGCGCGCGGGTCGATGGCACCCTCGCCACGCCAGGCGAACAGGATAGTCATGTCTTCACGCTGACCGGCAACAAGCGCGTGATCTTCGATAGCCTGACCAACAGCAGCGACCTGCGCTGGACCCTGACCGGGCCGAACGGCGAAATCGTCACCAACCGCGCCTTTTCCGGCTCCGACAGTTTCGACTTCGGCCCCTCCCCTGCGCTCGACCTGGTAGCGGGCGACTGGACATTGACGGTGGACGGCCAGGGCGACTTCACCGGTGCCTATGGTTTCCGCCTGCTGGATCTCTCAGCGGCGGCCCTGCTTGCGCCCGATGCGGTGGTCAATGGCCGCGTCGACAATGACGGTCGCGAAACGGACATGTACCGCTTCGACGCGACGCTCGGGATGCGCTTCCAGTTCGATGTGCAGAATGACGGATCGGGCAATAGCTGGCGGCTGCTCGACCCGCTGGGCCAAACCATCTTCGGTCCCGGCTCACTCAACGATACCGATCTTCTCACCGCGACGTTGGCGGGCACTTACACGCTACTGATCGAAGGCCGCGATTCCAACAGCACCGCCAGCGACTATCGTTTCGCCTTCAATGTTCCGGCCCAACCTGCTCCCACCGGCACGGCGATCCAGACCTTCGACGCGCAGGGCCTGCCCTATTTCATCAGCAGCACAGGCGCATTCCAGCCGATCGTCACCAGCGGTTCGGGCGACGGCAATTTCCTGCGTCTCACCACCCGCAACCAGGGCGGTTCGCTCAACGAAGTCGCGTTCAGCGCCACCGGCGCGAACGGACCACAAGCGGCGTTCCAGACGGACTTCGATTTCCGCATCAACGGCACGGCGGAGGGCATGGCGTTCGCCTTCCTTCCCGCCAGCCTCTATGGCGCGGGCGGCGCGGGGCCGCTGGTCGGCGAAGAACCCAATGCGGCAGGCGTGCTGGGCATCGGCTTTGACATCCGCCAGAATGGCGACATCAGCGACAATCATCTGTCGGTCCATTATAACGGCGCGCGGATCGCCGAATTCGCCAATCCCGGCCTGATCCTGAACAATAATCTGTTCAACCATGCCACGGTGCTGCTGGAGCGCACGGCGGGCGGAGCGTTGCTCACAGTCACGCTCAACGAACCGGGCCAGGCGGCGGTCACGCCGATCAGCGATCTGTTCATCGCCGGGCTGGACCTGCGCGGCGACAGCCGCGTCGCGTTCAGCGGTCGCACCGGCAGCACGGCGGCAGATCAGGATCTCGACAATGTCGCGCTCACCCCGACGCCAGCCACCCCTGCCACGCCGATCGCGCTCAACAGTATGATCACCGGCGACGTGGCGGTCGCGAACGGCGTCTATCGCCACAGGCTGGTCATCACACAGCCGACCCGCATGGTCTTCGACGCGCTCACCAATAACGGCAATCTGCGCTGGCAGATCGTCGGCCCGACCGCGACCGGCGACGCGCGCCGCTTCGACCAGACCGACTCCGCCAATTTCGGTGGCAACCCCGTCATGCTGCTGCAACCGGGCGAATATGAGATACGCATTTCCGCCGCCAATGCGGCAACGGGCAGCTACGCCTTCCGCCTCGACTCGCTCACCGCCGCAACCCCGATCGCGCTCGACAGTGTCCAGAGCGTCCAGATCGATCCGGGCAACCTGACCGCGCTCTATGCTTTCGATGCGACCGCCGGTCAGCGCCTGTTTTTCGACCGGATCGACGGGTCGAACAACCCCACCTGGCGGCTGATTGATCCCAATGGCAATGTCGTGTTCGGCCCCAGCTCCGTTGATGATATCGAAGCGCCCGAACTGCCCGCCACTGGCCGCTACACGCTGCTGATCGAAGGCCGCATCAGCACCACCGATCCGCAATCGCTCCAGTTCCGCGTCGGCGCGATCGTCGATGGCGAAGCAGCGTTGACGCTTGGCGCAACCGTCACAGGCTCGATAAGCGCGCCGGGCGAGCGCGACTATCACCGCTTCACGCTCACAGAAAATAAGCGGCTGATCTTTGACAGCCTGCTTCAGGACAGCCGCTTCACCTGGACTATAAAGGGTCCGCAGGGCATCATCGATTCGCGCCAATTCCACGTCTCCGACGCGGGCTATCGCGGCGATGTCGCCGCTTTCCTCGCGGTGCCCGGCGACTATGAGGTGATCGTCGACGCCAATAATGACATCACCGGCGACTATAGCTTCCGCCTGCTCGATTTCGCCGCCGCCGCCCCGCTGACGCTGGGCATCGAGACCAGCGGCACGCTCGATCCGGGCAGCCAGACGGATCTCTACGCCTTCACCGGCAATGCAGGCGACCGCATCTTCTTCGACATGACGTCGATCAGCGGCAGCGGCACTTGGAAGCTGATTGATCCCGATGGCCGCTTCGCCTTCGGCACCACCAACTATTATTCCGACGTCGGCCCGCTGGAACTTACCAAGACCGGCGTCTATACGCTGGTCGTCGAAGGTGAAGTCTATTCGCCCGCAACCCGCGACTATCGCTTCACCGCAACGAAGATCACCGATGTCGCAGCGGCGCTCGTCACCGGTGAAACCGCGACCGGTTCCCTGACCCAGCCCGGACAGGTCCACGAACTCAGCTTCACGCTGGACAGCGCGACCCGCTTGTTCATCGACCCGCTGACCCCCAATGGCGACCTCATCTGGAAACTGACCGGCCCGCGCGGCACCGAGGGGGAACGTCGTTTCGTCAGTTCCGACAGCTATGACCTCAACGGCAATCCCGTCATGGACATACCGGCTGGCGACTATGTTCTGAGCGTCTATTCCACCGGCACCGTCGCTGCCGATTACGCGATCCGCGTGCTCGACCTGGCCGACGCCGCGCCGATCACACCGGGCGTCCCCGTGGACGGCACGCTCAGCCCCGGCTCCGAAACCGAAGCCTTCCGCTTCGATGCGACCGCTGGCGAAAGCTTCTATTTCGACGTGCGCAGCTTCGCCAATGGCTCGGCCACCTGGCGACTGCTTGCGCCCGATGGCACGCAATTATTCTATACCGGCTTTGGCGATGTCGACACGATCAAGCTCCCGCTGACCGGCAGTTACACGCTGTTGCTCGAAGGCCGCATCTATTCGCAGGATCAGGTCGGCACCTTCAGCTTCAACGTGCTGGAAACCACCCCGACCGCCCCGGTCGAAATCCCAGAGATCATTGTCACCAACGCGCCGGACCTCAAACCCATCGAGCTGACGGTTTCGTCCGTCGGCCCGATGCAGTCCGGCGGCGAAGTCACCGTCACCTGGAAAAGCCGCAACGACGGCAACCTGCCTACCAATGTCGCGAGCTGGACCGACCGGCTGATCGTCCGCAACATCGACACCGGCGAAATCATTGGCAACATCACGATCGCGGACGCTGTCGGCGTGCTGGCGGCGGGTGACGAACGGCAGCGTCAGGCGACGATCACCCTGCCCCAGGGTAATCGCGGTGCCGGACGCCTCAGCTTCACCGTCACGCTCGACGTCGCCAATGCGGTGGCAGAGGAAAATCCGCTCGGCGCTGGCGAAACCAACAACAGCGCGACGATCGAAGCCGACAGCGCGCTCGCCCCCTATATCGACCTTCAGGTCCAGGCGTTGACTGTCACGCCGACCGCGGGCTGGGCACCGGGCAGCCGGGTAACACTCGACTGGCGCACCGCCAACAGCGGCACCCTGACGACCGGCGGCGGCTGGAGCGAACGTATTCTCGTCCGCAACATCTCCACCGGCGAACAGGTCGCGGTCGCCACGCTGGCGCTCACCGAAGCGCTGGCCGACGGGGCGGATCGCGACCGCAGCTATGCGTTCGACTGGCCTGCAGGTCTGATCGGCACCGGCGAATTTGAATTCATCGTCACCACCGATATTCTCGACAATCTGGACGAATCCAACCCGCAAAGCAGCGGTGAAACCAACAACGCCACCCGCATCACGGCGCTGTCCGCGCCCGACCTGCTGATCAGCGGGCTGGCTTTGGTCAACACAGAACTGGCGTCGGGCGACACTGTCCAACTGACCTGGAACGAGCTGAACAACGGCGTCGCGGGCACAGTTTCCGGCTGGAACAACCGCATCCTCGTACGCAACATCGACACGGGCGAGACGCTGGTCGATACAGTCGTCGCCACGACCGGCCTGCTCGCAGCGGGCGCCAGCCGCGCCAAATCCTTCGCTTTCGCCCTGCCAGCAGGCACGCGATCGGTCGGCACCCTGCAAATCAGCGTGACCGCCGACCGGGGTATCGGCGGCGCGGGCGGCGTGGTTCGCGAACAGGCCGTGGACGTTAATGCGGAGGCGAACAACAGCGCCGCTCTGGAAGCCGAAGCCATTGCGCGCACCTACCCCGACCTGCGCGCGAGCGCCGTAACCGCACCGGCAGCCGGACTCGGCGGCAGCGCGATCACCGTGGGATGGCGCGTAACCAACGCCGGACCCAGCGCGACACGGGCAGGCGAAACCTGGATCGACCGGGTCATCCTGAGCGCCAACGCCATCTTCGGCGACGCGGACGATGTCATCCTGGGTGAATTCGCTCGCACCACGCCGCTGGCGGCCGACGCATTCTACGATCAGAGCCAGAGCGTCACCCTGCCCGTTGGAATCGGCGGCGACTACAGGATCAGCGTCCTCACCGACGCCGCGCAAACCGTGGTCGAACCCGATACGCGCGCCGACAATCTGGCCCCTTCGCGCGTCATCAGCATCGATTCCCCCTCCCCCAATCTGGTGACCGAAGCGGTGTTCGGCCCGACCGCCCCGGTGGCGGGCGGCGCGCCCTTCACCGTCTCCTGGCGGGTACGCAACACCGGCGAAAATATGGCGGCGGGCGGCTTTGTCGACCGCGTGATCCTGTCCGCCGACGACATCGTCGATGCCAATGATCTTGTCCTGGCCGAAGTCACGCGCGACACAGCGCTCGCCGTGGGCGACAGCTATGGCGTGACGATCACCACCAGCGTGCAGGACGGTCGCACCGGCAATTTCCGCCTGATCGTGGTCAGCGACGCGACCGGCTCCCTGTTTGAAAGCGGCGCGGAAACCGACAATATCGGCATCGCCACCGCCAATGTCACATTGGCCCCAGCCCCTGCCGCCAACCTGATCGTCGATGACGTCATCATTCCCGCCGGCGCCGTCCCAGGCCAGAGCGTCACAGTCCGCTACACCGTTCGCAACGCGGGTACGATCGCCGCCAGCGCCCCATGGACCGACCGCATCTATGTCGGCACCGGCACCACATTGGCAGGGGCATCCTTCATCGCCGGCGTGCCGCGCACCTTCAACCTGGCCGCTGGCGCAAGCTATGAAGTCGTGCAAAACATCGTCCTGCCCGATCTGGCGGATGGCAATTATCGCATCCTGGTGCGCGCCGACGCGGATTCGGACCTGTTTGAAGGGGGCGCGGAAACGGACAATCTGCGCGCCAGCGCCGCGCTCCCCGTCACCCATCCCGATCTCGTCCCCTCGGCGCTCACCGGCCCGACCGACGGCACCGCGCTATCGGGCAGCAGCTTCGACGTGCGCTGGACCGTAAAGAATAACGGCACCGGTACCGCGATAGCCGCCAACTGGACCGACACGCTCTGGCTCTCGCGCGATGGCGTCGTCGACGCCACCGACCTTAAGCTTGGCGAACTGGTCCATGTCGGCGCGCTGGCATCGCAGGCGACCTATCAGGGCATCATTACCGCCCTCCTGCCGATCGACGCGGCGGGCAGCTACAAGCTGCTGCTGGCCAGCGACGTCACCAATGCCGTGCGCGAACTGAGCGTGGGCGAAGGCAATAATGTCACGGCGGCGGATCTCACCGTGGGCCTTGCCGCCTATGCCGACCTGGTCGTCAGCGACGTCACCGCGCCCGCGCAAACCATAGAAGACCCCGCCCGCGTCACCGTGGGCTGGACCGTCACCAACAGCGGCACGGGCGTGGGCATCACCACCGCCTGGACCGACCGCATCTTCGTGTCGAAGGACATGATCTTCGGCAATGGCGATGATATCCAGATCGGCAGCGTCGCGCATGACGGCGCACTCGACACAGGCGAAAGCTATGATGTCAGCACGGACTTGATCCTGCCCGCCGGCTTTAATGGCCGCTATAATTTGTTCGTGCGGGCCGATGCCGATAATGTCGTCTTTGAAAATGGCGCGGACGATAATCGCACGGCGCTGCCCGGCAATTTCGACGTATCGCCGATCCGCTGGGCCGACCTGTATCTGCAATCGGTCTCAGCGCCCACCACCGCGCTGTCCGGCTCCACCATCGCGGTCACCTGGCGCGTCGGCAACCAGGGCATTGGGCTAACCAACAGCGGCGACTGGTTCGACCAGGTCTATCTGGAACGCACCGATGGCACCGGCACACGCGCCCTGCTCGGCCGGGTCAATCATCTGGGCTTCCTCGCGCCGGACGATTTCTACGAACGCACCGCCTCCTTCACCCTGCCCAACGGACTGGACGGCGACTATCGCATCGTCGTCGAAACGCCGGGTGACAGTGATCCGCGCGGTGCGCCCTATGAATTCGTCTTCACCGGCAACAACAGGGGAACGTCCAACGCTGTTTCGATCAGCCTGACGCCCCCGCCAGACCTCATCGTCCAGTCGATCGTCGCGCCCGAAACCGGCACCGAAGGGTCGGTGATCGACGTGACCTGGACCGTGCGCAACGATGGCCTGACCGATGCTGTGGGCGGCTGGACCGACAAGGTCTATCTGCGCAAGGCGGGCGAAACCGGCGCGGGCACGCTGATCGGCACCTATGCCTATGCCGGGCCGCTCGTAGCCGGCCAGACCTATACGCGGCGCGAGGAAATGCGCCTGCCGATCCACACCAGCGACCGGTTCGAGGTGATCGTCGTCACCGATTCGGAAAATACGGTCTATGAACATACGCGTGAGGATAATAACCGGTCGATCGACGACCAGACCATCCTCGTCTCGGTACTCCCTCGCCCCGACTTGCAGGTCGAAGAGGTCATCCTTCCCGAACGCGTCACCGCGGGCGGCACTGCGTCGATCGAGTTCAAGATCATCAATCAGGGCCTGGTCGCGACCAGCGGCACCTGGACCGACAATGTCTATCTGTCACTCGACGACAAGATCACCGTCGACGACATTCTCGTGTCCAGCCACGGCAACCAGACCGCGCTGAACAGCTTGCAGAACTATCGCACGGTCTCCAACGTCTTCACCATTCCCAAACGGTTCCGTGGGACCGTCTATGTGCTGGTCGCGACCGACATTGGCGGTAATATCGACGAATATCCAAATGATTCGACCGCCAGTAACGTCGTCGCCAAAGAACTTTATGTAGAACCGATCCCCTTCGCCGACCTGGTCGTCCACGACGTCGTCACCCCCGCGCAGGCGTTTGAGGGCAACACGATATCGGTGCGCTACAGCGTCACCAATCGCGGCAGCGGCGACACCGACCTTGGCCAATGGCAGGAACAGATCTGGCTGACCAAGGACAAGAACCGGCCGCATCCCGGCCTGGGCGACATATTGCTGACGTCCTTGCCCTATGCCGACGGCATATTGGTCAAGGATGCGGGTTATGACCGCGAATTGACCGTCAAGCTGCCCGACCATGTCGTGTCGGGCACCTATTATATCATGCCCTGGGTCGATCCCTACGGCACGCTGCTCGAAGATTCGCTCGACATCAACGTCAACCCGGACGATCCGGCGGAAATCCAGAGCAGCAACTATAAGGCGCGCGCGATCGACATCGTCGGCACGCCCCCTGCCGCCGCCGCAATTCGGGATATCGCGGTGGAATCCGTGGTCCCGCAAGTCACGGCGATCGGCGGCGACAATTTCACCGTCAACTGGACCGTCCGGGCAGCGGGCGACAGCACGGCAGATGGCTGGAGCGATCAGGTCTATCTAACCGACGCTCCCACATTGCAGGGGTCGTCCAAAGTCTGGGATCTGGGCAGCTTCGCCAACCTAAAGCCGCTCGATCCCGGCGCGGCCTATACCAATACGCAAACCTTCGCGCTCAACCCGGCGGCGGCGGGCATGTATGTCATCGTCCGCTCCAACTTCAACGACGCCACCCCGCTCGATAACCAGAATTTCGGCCGCACGACCGTCACCAACAGCCCCGCCGACCTTCAGGTCACCAGCGTCATTCCGGCTTCACCAGCCACGCCAGCCTATTCCGGCGAACTGACCAGCGTGCGCTACACGGTCGAAAATAAAGGCGCGGCGGTCTGGCCCGGTACGCAATATTGGACCGATCAGGTCTGGATTTCCAAAGACCCGACCTTCATCCGCAGCCGCGCGACCCAGGTCGCCGTCGTGCCCCAGACCAACGCCCCGCTGGCGGCCGGTGCCAGCTATACCCGAGACGTAGAATTCAGAATGCCGCCCGGCGTCGAGGGCGAATATTATGTCTATGTGTTCACCAATGTCATCGGCAACACGCTGATACCGGACGATATTGTCCGGTCGGGCGGCAATGACGGCACGCGCGCTTTATTCTCGAAAAGCGCGTTTGAACTGCCTGCGGGCAATGTCATGCAGGCGCAGTTCCCGGTCATCTATCGCGAACCCGACCTCAAGGTCACCGAACTCACCCTGCCCGACACGCTGGCGGCGGGCAGCACCGTCGAAATCCGTTTCAAGGTCGAAAATGTCGGTAATCGCGCCACGCGTGAGGATAGCTGGGTAGACCGCGTCTATCTCTCGCTCGACGCATCGCTTGACGAAGGCGACTGGCTCATGTCGCGCGAGATTTCGCCGGGCGTCATCGTCCGCGCGGAAAATCAGCATCGCGGCATCCTCGCGCCCGGCGAATTCTACTACGCTACCGCCACCGTCACCCTGCCCTTTGAACTGTCCGGCCCGCTCAACGTCATCGCGGTCGCGGATTCGGGGCTTGAGGAATCCGGATTCTCCGCCAACACCCTCTCGCCCCGCCTCAAGGGTGTTCGCGGCAGCCTGACCGCCGCCGTCAAGGAATATCAGGGCGAGGGGAATAACAGCACCGCGCAGGAAATCACCCTGACGCCCTATAACCCGCCCAACCTGCAAGTATCCGCACTCACCGCGCCATTGCGCGCGACGCGCGGCCAGAAGTTCAGCATCAGCTATACCGTCACCAACAGCGGCGGCGCGACCCAGGCGCTCCAATCGCGCTGGGACGACATGATCTATCTGTCGCGCGATCCGCTGCTCGACTTCACGTCGGATCGTTTCCTGGGCAGCGTCAGCCACACCGGCGGCCTCGCCGCGGGCGATACCTATGACGTGGCGCTAGACCTCACCGTGCCGAGCGATCTTGGCACCGAAGCCTATTATGTCTTCGTCGTGTCGGACCCGGCTCGTTACGACCGCACCGGCGCGGTGTTCGAGAGTCTGGAACGCGACAACAGCCGCGCCAGCGCCCAGCCGATGGTCATCGAACTGCCCCCGCCGACCGACATTCAGGTGATGGATATCACCGTGCCCGACGGCAAGCGCCCCGGCGACGCGGCGGCGATCAGTTGGACCGTGCAAAACACCAGCAACGTCACCGCGACGGGTAGCTGGACCGACGCGGTCTATCTGTCGAAGGACGCCACCTGGGACATCACCGACCGGCTGCTCGGGCGGGAGAATTTCTCCGGCACGCTCACCGCCGGCCAAAGCTACAGCCTGACGCTCGACGCTACGCTGCCCGGCGTCACGCCCGGCGAATATCGCGTGATCGTACGCACCGATGTGCTGAACCAGCTCAATGAAGATATTGGCGAGGTCAATAATACGACCGCGTCGGCCAACGCGATCAGCCTTGCGGTGGACGAACTGACCATCGGCATCCCGCTGACCGCCAACCTGCTGCCCGGCCAGGAACGGCTCTATAAAATCACCGTTCCGGCCGACCAGACGCTGCGCTTCCGCCTGACCGCACCCGACGAACGCAGCATCAACGAAGTCTTCCTGCGCCACGATGCCGTGCCGACCTCGGCAGAATTCGACGCCACCTATGTCGGCCCATTATCGCAGAGCCTGACCGCCATCGTCCCCAATACGGAACCGGGCGTCTATTATGTGCTGGTGCGCGGTTATAGCGGCGATGCGGCGGGCACCCCCGTCACACTGATCGCCGACCTGCTGCCGCTGGTCATCACCGACATCGACACCGACACCGGCGGCGACGGCAAATATGTAACGACGACGATCAAGGGCGCGCAATTCTCGCCCGACGCCATCGTCAAACTGTCGCGCCCCGACATCGCCGAATTTGAGCCGGTCGCCTGGACCGTGGTCGACAGTTCGACCATCATCGCCACCTTCGACTTCACCGGCGCGCCGCACGGCCTCTATGACGTCAAGGTGATAAACCCGGACGGCAGCGAGGCGGTGGAACCCTACCGCTTCCTGGTGGAGCGCGAGATTGAGGCTGAAGTCTCGATCGGCATCGGCGGGCCGCGCGTCATTCTGGCGGGCGATCAGGCGACCTATTCGGTCGCGCTTCAGAATATCTCCAACATCGACGCGCCCTACACCTTCTTCCAGCTCGGCGTGCCCCAGCTCAACCTCAACCCTTATGTCTACGGCCTGCCTTTCCTCAATTTCTTCACCAATGTGCGCGGCACGCCAGAAGGCGCGGCGGGCGGCCCCAACGCCGCCGTGCCCTTCCAGAACCTCGAATCGATCACCAACACCAACGGCCAGTTGATTGCGTCGGGCTTCCTCTACGATCATCCGGCGGACGGCTTTGCCGGTTTCACCGCCAACATCATCACCTATCCCGGCCTCAAGGCGATGGCGGATCGCGCGTTTGAACTGTTCCGCGCACAGATGGCCAACGCCTTCCCCGACCTCGACGATCTGCTCGCCGATGGCGAAGGCGGCATCGACGCCTGGTGGGAAGCGGTCAAGGACAAGGCGGCGGAGATTTCGCCCGCCCTCGGCGCGGAACTCGACAAATTCGATTTCGTCGGAGCCTATAAATCCAACACGGCCATCCCGTCCGAAGACGAAATCCCGTTCATCCCCTACCGCTTCCACATCCTGGCCACCGCGACGACGATGACGCGGGCCGAATTCGTCACCTACCAGTCGAAACAGGCGCGCGACCTGCGCACCGCCATCCTCGCGTCGGACGACGCCCCCGGCGCGCTGCTGGCGCTCGCCGCCAGCGAAACCGACTGGGTCAATCTCTACCTCGCCGCGCTGGAAACCGCCGGCCTGCTCCGGCCCGACGGCGCCATACCGCCCGTTCGCACCCAGCAGCATATCGTCAGCCTGATGAGCACGCTGGCGTCGGGCATATTGTTCGGCCCGGCCGGCAATGACATCCGCTCGAACGGCGACCTGATCGGCTTTTTCGAGCAGGTGCGCACGCTCTACGGCCATGACGAAACGCAGATGGCCGACATCGAATATTATGATCCGCGCCATAGCGACGCCTATGACGGCGAAGTGCCCGTGCCGGCGCTTCCGCTGTTCGAGGATTATGACCTCGGCCTCTCCTCGCCCACCCATTTTGAAGCGTTCCGCATCTTCGTGCCCTGGATCGAATGGGCCAATCGCGGCGCGGGCCTCCCCGCCGATTTCCAGATCAACGGCCCCGTCCCGGTCGATGGCGACGAATTTGCCGAACTGGATTTCAGCCGCTATTTCAACGAGGAAGGCGAAACCGGACGGCTCGCCTCGATCACCGGGCCACAGACGCTCGACACCGCTGGCTGGCTCCCGGCCAAGGAAGTCCTGCCCTATTCGGTCGGCTTTGAAAATATCACCGGGGCATCGCGCTATGTGAACGAAGTGCGCGTCGTCACCGAACTCGATCCCGCGCTCGATGGCCGCAGCTTCACCTTCGGCGACATCAAGATCGGCGACATCACGATCGACATTCCCGACGGACGCACCAGCTTCCAGGCGGAATATGATTTCGTCCGCACGCGCGGTTTCATCCTGCGGGTCAGCGCGGTGCTCGACCTGTTCCAGACGCCGGGCCGCGCAAGCTGGCTGATCCAAGCGATCGACCCGCTGACCGGCGAAGTGCTGCAAGATCCGACCCGCGGCCTGCTCGCACCCAACGACGCCAGCGGCACCGGCGCGGGCTTCGTCAACTATACGGTGCGCCCCGGCCAGAATATCGCGACCGGCGAGCGGATCACCGCGTCCGCCCGCGTCTTCATGGATGGCCTTGCGCCCGAAGATACGATCGTCCTCAGCCAGGCAGTCGATGCCGCCGCGCCGACCAGCACGATCACCGCGACCCGCGTCGGCACGACCAACGATTTCCAGATCGACTATAATATCCTCGACGACAGCAATGGATCGGGCGTCAAGCATGTGACGTTGTACGTCGCCGAAAATGGCGGCGACTTCGCCATCTGGAAACGGATGCTGACCGACACCAGCGGCAGCGCCATCTGGCAGGGCCAGGCTGGCAAGACCTATGAATTCCTTGCGCTGGCGACCGACCGCGCGGGCAATCGCGAAGTGCCCAGGGCTGGCGTCAACGCCGTCGATGACGGATCGAGCGTCAATCTGGGCGCGCTGCCCACCGTGCCCGGCACCACCCCGCCCAATTTCGGCCAGCCGCCCGAACCGGTCACAACGCCCTCGACCAACGCGTTGTTCACCGCGTCCGAAGCGAACGTGCCCGCCACCGTGCCGCTGACCGCGCCCAGCGAATATGACAGCGTCCTCACGCCATTCCTGGGCCGCGCCTTTGCCACCGGCATCACGACCAGCGACGCTGGCATCGGCCCGATGGCGATCGTCGAAGCGCCCGATGGCAGCATTCTGGTCTCGGGCGGCCCCAACCGCGGCACCATCTGGCGGATACCCGCGACCGGCGGCGTAGCCGGGACACCCATCGCCCAGCTTTCCGACCCCATCTTCAACATGGCGTTCGACAGCACGGGGCGGCTGTGGGCCACCACCGGCGGCGGCCCGCTGTTGCTGCTCGATGCGGAAACGGGTCAGGTGCTGGAACGCTATGGCGACGGCGTCACCATCGCGCTCGCCGTGGAACCGCAAACCGACCGCATCTACGTCTCCACCAATGCAGGCGTGTCGATCTTCAACCCGGAAGACGGCAGCTTCACCCAGTGGAGCCGCGATGAAAATCTGCGCGTCGGCGCCCTCGCCTTCGACAATGCGGGCGACCTGTGGGCCGTCACCTGGCCCGACCGGCAGCAGGTCGTGCGCTTCACCGACCGCGCCCGCGCCGAAACCATCCTGACCTTCGACGCGCCCGCCGACAGCATCGCGTTCGGCAAGACCGGCACGGCGCTCGATGGCCTGTTGTTCGTCACGCATAATGCAGGCCAGGTCGCCGATACCGGCCTCGCCGCCGATGGCTCGGACCTGACGATGGTCGACATCGCGACGCTGCGCCGGGTCGCGCTCGCCAAGGGCGGCACGCGCGGCGACGTCGTCATCACCACCAGCGACGGCAAGGTGCTGCTCAGCCAGTCGAACCAGGTCGACGTCATCGCGCCCGCCACCCTGCCCGTCGTCATCGCCACGAATCCGCCCGCAGGCACCACCTTGGCCCTGCCCCTGCCCTTCCTGTCGGTCACCTTCGATCAGGACATGTTCAAGGGCACGGCCACCGACGCCGGATCGGTCATCAACCCGAACAATTATGTCCTCGTCGGCACGACCACGGGCAGCCATGCCGCGCTATCGGTGGCCTATGATGCCACCGGCCGCACCGCCTATATCAACTTCGGCGCATTGCTCGCCGACGATTATGTGCTGACCGCCAAGGCCGCGCTCACGGCCACCACCGGCATCCGGCTCGGCGCGAACTACACCTCCGCTTTCAAGGCGATCGACGATCTCTCATCGCTGGTGAACGTGACGTTCAGCGACACAAGGCTCGACCGGTCTACCGGCGCAGTCTCCTACGCCGTCACCATCACCAACATCAGCGACCAGGCGATCATCCTGCCCGCGTTGCTGACGCTCGATCCGCGTGCAGGCTTTACCGGCATCCCGCTGGGCGCTGGCCGCACGGACGATGGCCGCTGGCTGGTCGATCTGTCGCCCTCGCTGCCGCCGGAGGGCAAGCTGGAAGCGGGCCAGAGCACGACCGGACGCACCGTATCGATCGTCACCCAGGACGGTCGCCGCGTCGACTATGCCACCGGCGTCGTCGCGGGCACGCTGCCCAACCGCGCGCCCGATTTCACCAGCACCCCGCCCACGACCGCGACGGCGGGTCAGGTCTTCACCTATCAGGCGACCGCGACGGACCTTGAAGGCAAACCGATCGCCTACGGCCTGCTCAGCGCGCCGGTCGGCATGACGATCGACACGCAGACCGGCCTCGTCCAGTGGCTCCCCACCGCCAGCGCCAACGCCACCACCCCCGTCGCGATCGAGGCGTTCGACGCCAGTGGTGCCGTGTCGATCCAGCGGTTCGTCCTCACCGTCGCGGGCGGTAATCGCGCGCCTGCCTTCCGCACGCCGCCGATCAAGATCGACGGGGCCGAAGGAGGGCGTTTTGAATTCCAGCTCGTCGCAACCGACGCGGACGCCGATGCGCTGACCTATTGGGCCGACGGCCTGCCCGCCGGTGCCAGCTTCGATTCCACCACACGCACCTTCTCCTGGACCACCGGCTATGAATCTGCGGGCAGCTATGACGTGCGCTTCTTCGTCACCGATGGCGACGTGCGCACCGAAACCGTTGTCGCGCTGGCCGTGGCCGACGCGCCCAGACCGCCCGAAATGGTGCCGATCGCCGATCGTGTCGCTCGCGAAGGCGACTTCATCCGCTTCCAGCTTCAGGCCAGCGGCGACGCCGCACTGACCTTCTCCAGCGACGGCCTGCCCTATGGCGCGACGTTGAACCCGACCACCGGCGAATTTGAATGGACCCCCGGTTACACGCAGGAGGGGGAATATATCATCCCCTTCTCGGTCAGCGACGGGACGATCATCCTCACGCGCCTCGCCAAGTTCACCATCACCAACGCCAACGCCGCGCCGGTGTTCGACCAGCAGGATGGCTGGCAGGTGTTCGAGGGCCAGTTGCTCAGCTTCAACGCCTTTGCGTTCGACGCCGACAATCCCTTCTATCAGGTCGGCCGCCGCGACGTGACCGGCGAACTGATCGAAGCGAGCGACTATCCGCGCACCGTCACGGTCGAACTGATCGGCGACCTGCCCGCAGGCGCGACCTTCGACGCGGAAACCTTCAACTTCAAATGGACGCCGACCAACGCGCAGGCGGGCGACTATGTCATCCGCTTCCGCGCGACCGACAATGGCGACGGCACAGAGCCACCGCTGTCCACGGAAATCGCGGTCCCCATCACCGTATTCAATCAGAACCGCCCGCCGGTACTGGCTCCGGTCGCCAACGTCACGGTCGCCAAGGACGCGGTGCAGACGGTCATGATCAACGCGACCGACCCAGAGAGCAATCCGCTGGTCATGTCGATCCGCAACGAAAGCCCCTTCCTGCCACTGCCCGGTTTCATCAGCCTGACCGACAATGGCGACGGCACCGCGTCGCTGCGCCTGGCCCCTGGCGCCAATGATCGCGGCGACTATGCGCTGATCGCCACGGCGACCGACAATGGCGACGGCACCGACACGCCGCGCTTCACCAACTATACTTTCATCGTCAAGGTCACGAGTCCGAACGAGGCCCCCGTGCTGGGCTATCTGGGCGACATGGTCGCGGTCGTCGGCGAAACGCTGCGCATGACCGTGCCGGTGCGCGACATGGATCAGGACGTGCTGACCTACGCCGTATCCGGTCTGCCCGGCGCGACGCTGACCGCCACCGCCGTTTATGGTCAGGCGCTGCTGGAATGGACGCCCACCGCCGATCAGATCGGCGCTTTCAGCGCATCGATCACCGCCACCGACAGCGGCAACGGCGTTGCCACGCCGCAAAGCGACAGCGCCACCTTCAATGTCGTCGTCCGCAGCACCAATGCCGGTCCGCAACTGGCTCCCATCGGTGATCTGACCGGAACCGAGGGCGTGCCCCTCGCCTTCACGCTCCGCGCGCAGGACAGCGATGGCGATCCGCTCACCTTCGCGATGACCGGCGCGCCCGCCGGTGCCACGCTCGACCCCGTCACGGGCGACTTCGCCTGGACGCCGGCGCTCAACCGCGCGGGCGCCTACACGATCACGTTCAGCGCCAGCGATGGCAACCGAACCAGCAGCGAGACGATCCTGCTGTCGGTCGCCAACATGAACCAGGCGCCGCAGTTCGTGCCGGTCGGCATGCAGTTGGCGCGCGAGGGTGCGTCGATCAACTTCACCGTCATCGCAGGCGATGCCGACGCCGATCCGCTGATCCTCTCGGTCGTCAGCGGCCTGCCCGCGGGCGCGCTGTTCGTCCCCAGCCGGGGCGAATTCCAGTGGACGCCGGGCTTCGATCAGGCGGGCGACCATGTGGTCCGCCTCAAGACCGTCGATCCGCTGGGCGCGGTGGCGTTCATGGACGTGCTCATCCGCGTCGCCAACGTCAACCGCGCACCGGTGATCGAGGAAGGCTATCACAGCTTCCTGATCGGCGAGCCGAAAAGCTTCACGATCCAGGCGACCGATCCCGACCTGGACGATGCCCTGACCTACAGCGCGCTCGACCTGCCCGAAGGCGCGGTCGTAAACGCGGCCACCGGCCTGCTCAGCTGGACCCCCGGCCCCGGTCAGGCGGGCGACTATGTCGTCGTCCTGCTCGCCAGCGACGGCCAGGCGACCGTGCGCAAGACGATCTTGATGCGCGCGCTGCTCGAACCCGTGCCGCCGGTCGTCCGCATCGAACTGACCCCCAGCTTCGCCGCCGTGCCCGGCCAATCGGTGCTGATCCACCCGGTCGCCGACAGCATCGCCGACATCACCTCGCTGCGCCTGTGGCTCGATGATATCGAAGTCACGCTCGACGCCAACGGCCGCGCCACGATCATCGCCGGAGCGCCGGGCAAGATGGTCCTGCGCGCCACCGCGATCGACGCCGATGGCGGTACGAAGACCGTGGAAACCATATTGAAGGTGCGCGATCCCGCCGACAAGGATGCGCCGGTCATCACGCTCGCCCCCGGCGTCAGCGGCGCGATCCTGTTCGGTGCGCTCGAAATTCCGGCCACCATCACCGACGTCAATCTCGACACATGGAAACTGGAACTGGTCGGCGCGGACGGCCAGGCGCGGGAAATCGCGTCGGGTGGCGATCAGATTGACGGCCCGCTGACGACGATAGACGGTCGCGCCCTGTCGGACGGCTTCTACACATTGCGCCTCTCCGCCCGTGACATAGGCGGCCGCACGACGATCAAGACCGCCGCCATCGAAGTCCGCACCGACGCGGACAAGACCGGTCGCTTCACGACCCAGCGCACCGACATCGCCACCACCCTGGGCGGCGTGCCCTTCGCGCTCACCCGCAGCTATGACAGCCTGACCGGCGACTGGACCTTCCTTGGCCTCGACACCCGGATCGAAACCAATGCAGGCTCCTCGGGCCGTGAAAATGTCGGCATCCTCGCCCCGTTCGAGGAAGGCACGCGCGTCTATCTGACCTTGCCGACCGGTGAGCGCACGGGCTTCACCTTCGCCCCGACAAGCGAACAGATCGGCGACCTCACCTTCTACCGCCCCGCCTGGATTGCGGACAAGGCGAACGGCTGGACGCTGACGTCGGCCACAGCCCAACTGCGCAAGGTCGGCGCCAGCTTCTACGATGTCGAAACCGGCATCGCCTATAATCCAGCCGCACCGGGCTTTGGCGAGCAGGATTATGTCCTGACCGCGGCCAACGGCACCGCCTACATCATCGACAGTGCGCGCGGCACGATAGAGATCCGCTCGGCCGCCGGCACCTTGCTGGTCGGCGACAGCGGCGTCACAGCGATCGGCGGGCAGGCGCTGCGCTTCGTGCGCAATGCGGCCGGCCAGATCGCCCGCCTCACCGCGCCCGATGGCACCGCGCTCGTCTATGATTATGACGCAGCGGGCCACATCATCGCCGTGCGCGATCTCGCGACCGGCGATGGCGCGCGCTACGGCTATACCGATGGCCGCATGACGCTCGAAATCCCGTCTTCGGGAACCGGGCGCGAAATCCGCTACACCAACGGCACCGTCACGACCGCCGCCGTCCGCGCGGATATCGGCACCGCCGCCGTCTTCTCCGACCGCACCCTGACCGGCACGCTTTCCACCACCGGGGAACGCTACAGCTTCACCGTCCGCGACAGCGAGATGGCGGGCGCATCCACGGGCCGCATCATCCTGCGCGTTGCCACCACGGGTGACGCCGTCGCCAATATCGACGGCGCGACGCTGGTCGGACGGGCGCAGGCCGGCGACGGCACCGTGTCGCTATTCTCGGTCGATGCGGCGGGTCTCTATGCGCTCAGCCTCACCGGTACCGGCCTCTACAGCCTGAATATGAGCATCGCCGGCGACATTAACCGCGATGCGAAGATCGACGGCGCGGACAGTGCGGCGGTCGTCGCGGCGTTGATCGGATCGGACGTCAATGGCGACGGCACCGTCAACGCCACCGACAGACAGCTTGTCGCCGCCAATTACGGCTTCCACGCCAACCTCGCCCCGGCGCTCGCCGCCACCCTTCCTGTCGTGCGCACCCATGTCGACCTGCCGGTCTCGCTCGATCTCGCCTCGGTCGCGACCGACCCGGACGGCGACCGTGTCTATTATCGCATCGTCGAAGCGATCGGCGGCACGGCTTCGCTCAGCGCCGATGGCCAGAGCCTCAGCTTCCGCCCGACGATCGGCTATAGCGGCCCCGCCAGCATCCGCGTCTCCGCCGATGACGGCTATGGCAGTTCGGCCACCGCGTTGCTGCCCGTCACCATCTCGACCGCCGCCCTGCTCTCGATCGACTTCACCACCCGCGCGCCGCATTTCGCGCTGCCCGGCGACAGCGGCGACGTACAGATCATCGGCACCTTCGCCGATCAGGCCGATGTTCCCCTGCCGCAGGGCTATGTGACGATCGCCCTGCGCAACCCGGCCATCGCGAGCTACAGCGAAAATGGCGAACTTGTCGCACAGGCGGCAGGCGCCACGATCCTGACCGCGCAACGCGGCAGCGTCACTGGCGCGACCGTGGTCACGGTGGGCGATCCGACCAGCGCGCGCGACGTGATCGGCTTCGGCATCGGCATCAACGCCTATCCCGACACCGTCACCATCGTCCCTGAGGGCGGCTCGCGCCAGATCATCACCAGCCTGGGCCTGGGCGCGACCGAATTCGTCAACGGTGCCGCCGATGGCACCGTCTTCATCAGCGGAAACAGCAATGTCGTCGCCGTATCGGCGGACGGCAAGATCACCGCCGTCGGCGTGGGCGAAACGGTCATCACCGTCATCAACGGCTTTGCCGAAGACCGGGTCATCGTAAAGGTCGAAGCCCCGGTCGTGGGTGCCGCCGTCACCGTCGGCACCGACGGCGGCGTCGTCGCCAATGCCGATGGCGTCACCGCCGCGTTCGGCCCTGGTCAGCTTGCCGCCGACACGGTCGTAAAGATCACCACTATGGCAAAGGAAGACCTGGCGCTCCCCATACCCGTGGGCTTTGAATTTGCCGGTGCCTTCAACTTCGATATCGGCGACACAGCGCTGGGCGGCCCGATCCAGATCGGCGTGCCCGTCAACGGCGCGGCCGCGCCCGGTGAAACCGTCTATTTCTTCGTCAAGGACCGCCTGCCCGTAGCCGAGGACGGCTCGGACCTCGACGTCTGGCGGATCGTCGATACCGGCGTGGTCGATGCCAACGGCATCGCGCGCACCGCTTCGCCCCCCTTCCCCGGCTTTTCCGATCGCGGCAATGTCCTGGTCGCGCGCGGCGGCGGGCCGACCGGCGTCGTGCGCGTCAATGTCGACGCGCTTTTCGCTGCCTCGCTGATCTTCGCCCCCGCCATCGGCATCGCGGCGACTGGCGGCCTGGCCGGCGCGATCGTCGGGCTGGAACTGGCGGCGTTGGGCGTGGCCCTCATGGTGCTGCCGACCGAAATCCAGAAGGCCAACATCCGCGTCTGGCGCGATTGGGCCAATGGCGAACGCAGCAAGGTCGAACTGGAGGTGACGGTCGATCCCTTAAAGCCGATCACCGAAATCTTCGCCAATGTGCCCCCCCCGGCCAGCGCCACCGCCGGTTCGCCCATCGTCACCGATGCCACCACCGTGGTCGATGCCCAGGGCAAGGCCACGCTGGTCATCGAGGGCAGCAATTTCCGCCTGCCCAGCGGCCCCGGCGGCGCGCTGCTCGGCGTGAACCGCGTGATCTTCAAACTGGGCGACCGCGTCGTCGCGGTGCCCGTCACCGCCACCGGCACACAGGATGACGGCAGCATCTCCGTATCGGTGCCCCGCGAAGTGCTGCTCGGCGCGTCGGACGTCTATGTCCAGCGCCAAACCTATACCGGCGACTTCGTGTCCAGCCAGGCGTTCACCGTCGCCAACAAGGGCGGCTATGCGTTTCTGGGCGGGCGCGATCAGCAGTTCAACACCGCGCTCCAGGTCATAGATCTCAACGCCGCCCCCACGATACCGCCCGTTCCGGGCGCGCCGGTCGTGGCGGATGAGGTCATAAAGCGCATCACGATCCAGGAAGGCGGCAAGACCACGAACGCCGCGATCATGGATACGGTCACCACGCCCGACCTGTCGCGCGCCTATGTCGCCACCGATATCGGCGTCGCGGTCATCGATACGCTCACGCTGCTACAATATGACGCCGACATCAAGAAGGATGGCGTCAACCTCATCACATTGCCGCAGGGCAGCGGCGCGCGCGCGCTGGCGCTCGATCCCAAGGGGCGCTTCCTCTATGTCGCGGGCATGGGCGCGATCCACGTCATCGACATCCGCCCGACCTCACCCAAATTCAACATGGTCGTCGATACGATCGAACTGGGCGCGGCGAACACGCCCGACAATGGCAAGATCAACAGCATCGCCGTCTCGCCGGACGGCACCTACCTGGCCGTCGCCGTGCCCAACAGCTCGATGTTCGGCAGCACAGCGACCTGGCTGAACGGCGGCGCGGGCGCGAAGAACGGCGAAATCCTGTTCATCAACGTCAATGCCGACGAATATGAGAAAGCCAATTACCGGACCATCGTCGGCCGGGTGAACGGCTTCATGGAACCGTTCGAAATCAAGTCGACGGTCGATCCGCGCAAATTCGTCTTCACCTCGCGCGGCGACCTGCGCGCCGGTCTGCACGTCGTGACCCTCACCGGGCTAAGCTCGGACAGCTTCAAGGCCGAACTGAACGACATCCCGTTCAACCTGCGGCTCAACGAAGAGCCGATCGGCATCAAAAGCTATCCGCTCGATGCCGGACAGGGCTATACTGTGGGCAATTATACATCGGCGCTCACCAACCAGGCGTTCGACCTCGACATCCGCAATGCGTCGGGCGTCGCGGTCCTGCCCGACATGACCTACGCCTTCGTCGCCGACTGGGCCGTCTCCTATTTCTATTCCAACCCGGCCGACATCGCGGCCGCCATCGAAGACCTGCACAGTTGGGGGTCGAAGATCGGCATCATCAAGGACCCCTTCACCAATCCCAAGCTGATCGCGTCGACCACGCCGATTCCGCTCGGTTTCCTCGAAGATCTGGAAATCGACAGCACGGGCACGCGGCTTTACGCCAATTTCCGCCGCGCCGGACAAGTCGCGGTCTATGATATTCCCGCGATGATCGCCAAGGCGAACAGCGACGCTGCCAACTGGAAGCGCCAGCCGCTCGACAAGATCGGCACGGGGATCAATATCAATGTCCCGGCCATCGACGTCAGCACCCATGGGCGGGGCCTCGCGCTCCAGCCGATCGATCCTTTGACGCTCAACGACCCGATCGGCATCGTCAAGCCGCACCGCGCCGATGCCGACCCGATCATCTTTGAATGGAAGGTCGATCTCGATCTCTACCCGGTCGATCCCGAAGACCTGCGCACCAGCTTCTTCCTCAGCTCCCAGACGGCGCGCAACGGCCTGTTCCCGGACGATCCGATCCGCGAACGCTCCAGCCTCTACGGCAATGATCCGATGTGGACAGGTGCC
Source organism: uncultured Sphingobium sp. (assembly GCA_964562225.1). Classification (GTDB taxonomy): domain Bacteria; phylum Pseudomonadota; class Alphaproteobacteria; order Sphingomonadales; family Sphingomonadaceae; genus Sphingobium. Next base: position 20,333 of record CAZLSU010000008.1, on the reverse strand, counting down.
GATTCCAATCCGGGCCGCATCTACACCGCGCTCAGCCTTGAGGCGGGGCTGCATGAGATCGACAAGGACGGCAAGATCACCTTCAAGGGCGCGATCGCCGACAAACCCGGCGTCACCCGCGTCCAGTTGAGCGACGCCTATGCCCGGTCGCTGACCGGGGGCGGCACCTATTATTGGGGCGTCACGGTCGACGGTGGCGGCATGAAGGAATCCGCCGCGTTCCAGGTCGAAGCCGCCAAGGTCGATGCGCCCTTCAACGGCGTCACCGTCCTCACCCACGGCTTCCAGCTTGGCCTTTCGTTCGGCAATGCGTCGGACGTCGCGCCGGCGGCGTTCAAGGAACTCGGCCGCCTGATCGCGGTCGCGGGCGGCAACGGCATCGCGCTCGCCTATGACAAAAATCAGGGTACCTGGTTCGACATCGACACTGGGCGGGCGATCACCGGCGGCATATTGGCCCGCGAATATCTGGGCCGCCCGGTCGTACTGGTCAACGACTGGGTCAAGGAAAGCGATATCACCGACTCGGGCTTCTCCGAGGCGGCGGCGGACGCGATGTTCGCCGCGCTCATCCGTCTGGATGCCGAATCCGGCGGCAGGTTGCTCACATCCCCGCTCCAGTTCATCGGCCATTCGCGCGGCACGGTGGTGAACAGCGAAATCATCCAGCGGATGGGCGTCTATCGGGAGGATGTGAAGGACATCCACATGACGACGCTCGACGTGCATGACTTCAAACAGGATTCGCTCGACGCACCGGTCGGCAAGATCCTCGACATCGCGCGCTATCTGCTGACCCTCAAAGCCATCGTCGCCACGGGCAGCGGCATCGCCGGGACCGTCGCCACCGGCGGCGGCGCATTCGCCGCGGCGGCGGTCGCCATCTATGAAGCGTCCAAGGCGGCGGGCCTTGCCCTGCGCATCGAAACTTTCCAGCGTTTCGCCGGACTGCTCGGCATCCCGCTCAACCCCGTGCCGTTCGGCGACCTGGTCGACCCCGACGTGCAATTGTGGAACAATCTGGGCTTCGTCGACAATTATTATCAGCTCACCGGCCCGGAAAAGGGCATCACGGCAACGCCGAATGGCCGCGCCATCGGCGACGTCGATATCGACCGCCTGTTCGCCAATACCGCAGGCTTCACCAGCGACGATTTCGCGCTGCTCGGCGGTCTCGGCGGCGCGCACAGCCGCGTGTGGCAATGGTATGCGGGCACCGTCAACACGTCGATCACCTCCTTCGCGGGCAACCCCATCTATCGCCGCATCACCGATGACGGCACGCCGACCGTGGTCATGGGCCTTGAAAACCCGATCCAGGAATTCAACAATTCCCTTTGGTATTTCGTAACGCCCTCGCAACTGACGTCGGACAACAAGACGCTCAATTTCGTCGCGGGCAACAAACCCGAAGCCAACAAGCCCGGCACATCGAAGGAAATCACCGAAGGTATCGGTCAGGGCTGGTATTACAGCGTGGCGGGCGGCGGCGCGTCCTTCCGACCCGACCGGGGCAGCTACACCGTCGATCCCAAGACGACCGACAATTCGGACAAGAAAATCCCCGGCGCAGCCGCCGTGCCCTCGGTCTTCAACGGCGATTTCCAGCTCGGCACCCGCAACTCGCTCAGCCTCTATATCAAGGCGTTCCTGGACCAGAAGATCGCCGAAAAGCTGACCGGCCAAAAGCCGCCGCTCAAGATTGACGACGCGGCGGGCCGCTTCCCGCTATCCTTTGAAATCCCCGGCTTCTCCTTCCATGGCGGCGAAGGGTTCAACCTCGATCTGGCCGGGATCACCGGCCTGTCCGATCTGGGCACGATCGACATTGGCGAACTGTTCATCGTCAACACCAATCCCGGATCAATCATCAAGGATGTGCTGAACAAGGTCATGGAGACCGGCTTCGACAAGCTGGTCGGCTATCTGTTCACGGCGCTCAAAAATACCCAGCTCGTGACGCCCGAAGCGATCGCCGAACGGCTGGCGAAGAACATCCCCGGCTACACCGATCTTCCCCAGGCCGAACGGCTGGCGCTGTTCGAGGCCGCGCAGGCCGCGTCCACCAATCTGGGCAAGGTCGTCGATTTCGGGATCGAGGCGATCCAGAAGATGATCGACATCGTCGTGGGCACCTTCGGCGGCCAAAATTTCAAGATCACCCCCGAAACCGCCGATGCGCAGGGCATCGACAACGTCAAGAAGATCCTGAACGACGGCATCCGGCTCGGCCTGTCCAAACTCCTGTCGGTGGACGATAATTTCAAGCTGATCATGGGCGGCACCGGCGGTCTCCAGGGCATCATCAATGATATGTTCCCGGACGAAGGCATATTGGGCACGATCAAGCAGAAGATCACCGCGCTGCTCAGCGGCTTCGATTCGGTCACGCACAACTGGGCGATCATTCCCAAAGACACGCCCTATCTCAGCTTCGACATCTTCAAGCCGCTGATGCTGCTGCCCGACGCCGGGATAGAGGTGACATTTGAATCGCCGGGTCTGGCGTCGGTCGTCAAGCAGGTCAGCCTTGGCTATGGACTGCTCAGTGCCGAAACCTTCTCGGTCGAAGTACCCGAAGGCTGGGGCGGCCGCTCAGCGCGGATCACCATCACGCACAAGAATATGGCGCCCAGCATCGATTTTACCGACGATTTGACGATCGGCGAAACGATCGAAATTGTGTCTCGCCCGATCCGCAACGACATCAGCACCATCAGCCAGATCTACCTGCTCGACAATCTGCGCTATACCAAGCTGGCGGCCGTCGACGGCAAGATCCCCGGCACCCCGCTGGTCACCGCCGCCCAGGCGCCCGCCACCGCAACGTCTCAGCCGCAACTGACCCAGGTCGCAGCGCAGTCCATGGGCGCAGAAGCACGCAACGCCTGGATCGCCGCCGGTCTCGGCGCAGCGGGCGCGAACCTGCTGGCGGACCTCAAATTCGCGATCGCCGATCTGCCCGCCAATGCGCTGGCGGTCGTCGATGGTGACACCGTCACGATAGACGCCGACGCGGCGGGCCATGGCTGGTTCGTCGACGCAACGCCGGGCGAAGCGTCCGAACTCGCCACCGGTGGCAGCGCCGCCGGGCGCATGGACCTGCTCTCGGTCCTCGTCCATGAAATGGGTCATGCGCTGGGGCTGGCCGACCTGCCGACCGGCTCGGTTTCGCAGTTGATGACCGCCGTTCTCGATGCCGGCATGCGCCGCCTGCCCGCGCTCGCCGATATCCCCGCCGCGCTCCGCCCCGCCGAAGTGGCCGCGGCGCAGACCGTCGCGACGATCGCGCTGACCAACGCGGCCAACAGCCTCGCCTCCGCAGCCGCGCAGGCCGCCGCCTTCGCGATCACCACCACCGGTCCGCTTCAGAATGGCGACTTCGGCACGGATGAAGCGTGGGAGAGCTTCGGTTCCGCCAGCATCGCGGATGGCGTCGGGGTCATCTCCGAAGACAGCCGCTTCCTCTCCTATCTGCGCCAGGGCTTCACCATCCCCGACGGTGCGGAAGCGATCAGCTTCACCATCCGCTCCTCGACCCTGGGCCGCGAAGCCGACATGCCGCCGGACGCATTTGAAGTCGCCCTGCGGGACGGCATCAGCGGCCGATCGCTGCTGGGCAATGTCGAAGGGCTGGACCTCACCGACGCCGTGCTCAACCTGCAAGCCGACGGCACCCTGCGCCTCGCGCCCGGAGTCCGTGTCGAGGGGACGCCCGGCAACGGATCGGCCCGCGTCACCATCTCGCTCGCCGGTATAGACCGGTCGCGCGGCGCGATCCTGTCGTTCGACCTCATCGGCCTGGGCGCGCTCGACAGCCAGGTCATCGTCGATGATGTCAGCTTTGGCCTCGTCGAAAATGCGCCGCCCGTCGCGGTGGATGACAGCGTCGCCACCAACGAGGATACACCCCTCCTCATCGACCCGCGCCTCAACGACAGCGACCCTGACGGCGACTCGCTGGCGCTCACGATCACGACCGGTCCCACTCACGGCACGCTCACACCGCCCACGGGCACCAGCACAAGTTGGCTCTACACGCCGGACGCCAATTATTTCGGGCCGGACGGCTTCACCTACAGCATCGCCGATGGCCTGGGCGGCACCGCCAGCGCGACCGTCGCCATCACCGTCAACCCGGTCAACGACGCACCGCTGCTGGGCACGATCCCCAACCAGACGGCTGTGGCAGGCACCCCCGTCACGCTCTCCCTGTCGGCCACAGATATCGACGATGCCGCCGATACGCTCGTCTATGCGCTCGTGTCCGGCCCCGCAGGCGCGACCGTGTCTGCCAGTGGCGCTTTCGCCTGGACGGCAGCGGGCAGCGGCAATCAGGCCGTGACCGTGCGCGTCACCGATCCAAAGGGCGCGACGTCCGAACAAAGCTTCCTGATCGGCGTCACCCCCGCCCCCGCCAATCTTCCTCCCGTCCTCGCCCCCATTGCCAACCAGACCATCGTCGAAGGCGCGGCAGTCAACCTGACGATCAGCGCGACCGATCCGGACGATGCGCCCGACACGCTGGTCTACACGCTGATCTCCGGCCCGGCAGGCGCGACCGTCTCGGCCAGCGGCCAGTTCGCCTGGACCGCGGCAGGTTCCGGCACGACCCAGGCCGTGACCGTCCGCGTCACCGATCCCGATGGCGCGATCGACGAACAAAGCTTCCTGATCGGCGTCACCGCCGCGCCGGTGAATGCCGCCCCCGTCCTCGCGCCGATCGCCAACCGCAATGTCGCCAACGGCGTCGCGGTCGCCGTGACGCTCAGCGCGACCGATCCGGACGATGCCGCCGACACGTTGACCTATTCGCTCATATCCGGCCCGGCCGGTGCCACCGTCTCCCCCACCGGCCAGTTTAGCTGGACCGCGACCGGCATCGGCACCTCGCGCGCCGTCACCGTGCGCGTCACCGATCCGGACGGCGCGTTCGACGAACGCAGCTTCCTGATCCGCATCGGCGGCGCACCCGCCAACGGCGCGCCCATTCTGGCGCTCATCCCCGATCAGACCGTCGCGGCAGGATCGAGCATAGCCCTGACGCTGATGGCGGCCGACAGCGACGATCCAGCCGACTCGCTGGTCTACAGCCTCGTCTCCGGCCCGGCCGGCGCCACAGTCTCGCCCACCGGCCAGTTCGCCTGGACAGCCACCGGTCCCGGCACGACCCAGACCGTCACCGTGCGCGTGCTCGACCCGGACGGCGCGTTCGATGAGGAAAGCTTCTTGATCGGCGTCACCGGCCAGACCGGCAATGCCCCGCCGGTGCTCACCGCCATCCCCGCCCAGACCGTCCTTCAGGGCGCGGTCCTCAGCCTCACGCTCGCCGCGACCGACAGCGACGATAGCGCCGACAGCCTGACCTACAGCCTGATCTCCGGCCCGCAAGGCGCGACCGTTTCGGCGACCGGCCAGTTCGCCTGGACCGCCGCCAACCCCGGCACGACCCAGGCGGTGACCGTGCGCGTCACCGATCCGGACGGCGCGTTCGACGAGGAAAGCTTCCTCATCGCCATCACCGCGCTGCCGGTGAACGCTGCCCCCGTCTTCGGGCCGATCGCCAACCCGACCGTGGTCGAAGGGTCGCTCGTCAGCCTGACACTCACCGCCACGGACGCCGACGACGCTCCCGCCAGCCTGACCTACAGCCTCGTCTCCGGCCCGGAAGGCGCGACCCTGTCGGCCAGCGGCCAGTTCGCCTGGACCGCCAGCAACCCCGGCGTCAACCGCGCCGTCACCGTGCGTGTCACCGATGACGAAGGCGCGTTCGACGAGGAAAGCTTCCTCATCAGCGTCACCGCTGCCCCAGTGGATGTGAACGCCCCGCCCGTCCTCGCGCCGATCGCCGACGCGGAACTGAACGAAGGCAGCACGATCACGCTCAGCTTCGCCGCGACCGACCCGGACGATGCCGCCGATGCGCTGGTCTTCAGCCTCGTCTCCGGCCCACAGGGCGCGACGGTATCATCCGGCGGCCAGTTCCGCTGGGCCAGCATCGACGGCCCGTCCACTCAGGCCGTGACGATCCGCGTGACCGACCCGGACGGCGCGTTCAGCGAACAGTCCTTCACCCTCGCCGTCCTGGACGTCGCGCCGATCCTGACGGTCGCAGGCGCCATCACGGTCGCCGCGGGCGCACCCTATGCGCTCAGCCTCGCATCGAGCGATCCGGGCCGCGATCCGCTGCGTCGCTGGGTCATCGACTGGGGCGATGGCACCCCGGCGCAGGGCCTGGCGGGCGATGCGACCGACGCGACCCATATCTTCGCGCAGGGCGGCAGCTTTGCGATTACCGCCACCGCGATCAACGATGACGGCAGCTACGTCGCCGCGCCGGTGCCCGTCACCATCACCGTCGCACCGCCCATCTTCACCGGCCTTGCCGCCCTCGCCGATTTCATGCGCGGCCCCGGCCAGCAGATCGCCCTGCCGGTCGGCTTCACCAGCGCGGGCGGGGTCAAGACCATGGCCTTCACCATCGCCTTTGATCCCGCGCTGATCCGCATCGACGGCGCGCGCGCAGGTGCCGGCCTGCCGCTCGACGCCCGCCTGACCTTCCAGGCGATCGAACCGCTAAACGGCAAGTCGCGCGTCCGCGTGACGATCGCCACTGACACGCCGATCGCGGCGGGCACGCAGCAATTGATCAGCCTCGACGCCACCATTCCGTCCACCGCCACCTATGGCGCGCGCCAGATCCTGACCACGACCGTGGAATCCATCAACGACAGCCTGCCTTCGGGCGAAACGGTCGATCCTGCGCTGCACCTCGTCGGCTATCTGGGCGACGTCAATGGCGACCGCCTCTATGATGCCGCCGATATCGCTGAAATCCTGCGGGTCGCAGCGGGCGAACAGACCGGTTTCACCGCCTGGGCGGGCATCTCCCCGCTGTTCGTCGCCGACATCGACCTTGACGGCCGCATCACCGCCACCGATGCCGCTCTGGTCCAGGCCGAAGTGGACGGCGACGGTCCCCTGCCGCCGATCCCGACCTTCGCCCCGCTCGTCGTCACCAGCGCAAAGCTAGAAGGCGGCGTCATCAAGGTCCGCTTCGACCGTGCCTTCGACCAGAGCCTGATCGCCCCCACCACGACCAGCGCGGCGGGCAGCGATGTGATCCTGACCGGCGCGACCTATGGCGCGATCGCGGGCAATATCACGGTGGATGCCGATGGCCTCGGCTTCACCTTCACCCGCACCGGCGGCGTCGCGATCAATTATGACAGCTATACGCTGCTCCTCTCGGCGGCGGGTGGCGGCTTTACAACGCTCGAAGGCCAACGCCTGGACGGCAATGGCGACGGCCTGTCCGGCGACGATTATCGCCAGACCTTCGTCCTGACGCTCGCCGCGTCCGGCTCCGCCGCGCTGCCCGATTTCCTGCGCGGCCCCGGCGAAACCGTGAACCTGCCCGCCGGGTCCAGCGCCGGCCTGCCGGTCACCTTCACCAGCGACGGCACGGCGAAAACCATCATCTTCACCACCCGCTTCAACCCGGCGAAGCTGACGATCAGCGGCGTAAAAGCAGGCCCCGGCCTGCCCGCAGGCGCAACATTGCGGATCGAACAGCTTGCCGTGGAAAATGGTCTCGCGGGCGTGCGTGTCTTCATCTCCAGCGACACGCCGATCGCTGCCGGCGACGTCGCGCTCGCCAGCCTCATCGCCACCGTGCCGACCGGCGCGGCCTATGCCAGCGACCATGTGCTGACCACCCGCGTCGAACAGATCAATGGAACGGCCCCATCCGCCACCACCGCTGACCCGGCGCTGCACATCATCGGCCTCTATAACGATGTGAACGGCGACCGCCGCTACACGGTCGAAGATGTACGGATCATCATTCAGCTCGTGGTCGGCCGGGGTGAAGAATTCACCGCCTGGCCCGGCATCCCGCCCGCGCTCGTCGCCGACCTCACCCTGCGCGGTCGCATCCTTGGTCCCAACGCATTCGGCATTCCCTTCGGCATCGACGGACCCAGGGTGGGCGCGCAGGACATGCCGCCAATGTACGCCTATGTCCGCCCGTCGGCCGAACCGATCGTCTATGGCACGGCCGCCGCCGTCGCCCATGAAGCGTCCAGCATCGTCTCGACCGCCCATGTGAAGCGCAAGCCCAAGATGGTCGACAAGAATAAGGACGGCAAACCGGACAAGCCCGAAAAGCCTGTTCCCCATAAGACCAGGCCCGCCGTGGATCTCAAGGCCAAGCCCGCCCTGCTCAAACCCGCCGCGCCTGCCAAGGCCCGTCCTACCGCCGCGGCCGACAGCCCATGGCTCCACGCCCTGCTGACCCGCAACGGCGCGGAAGCGGAAGCATCGACCCAGCATGACGATTTCCTGCCCATCATCCTCCCCGCCGCAGCCGTCTTCGCGCAGGACCGCAACAAGCGGCCCAACCGCTGGGCACGGCCCAGGACAGAGGATGACAAGGATGAGGGCTGATCGGGGCAAAATGCCGGGGCTAATTCCCGCCACCGTCATCCTGAACTTGTTTCAAGGGCCATCATGCCCCAAGAATGGCGGCTTGCGGGGTCTGATGGACCCTAGGCCACAAGCTGAACAAATTCAGGATGCCGAAGGTGGATGCCAGGACGCGCGATAGCAGGGACGCGCCATCCGGCCTCGCGCCGGATGACGGAACATTATGGGCGGCACTCGCCAGCGCGGCCGACGCCACTGCCTTTTGCCGCGCCTGGCTCGATCTGGTCTGCGCGGGTACGCCGGGCGCGACGGCGGGTCTCATCCTGCTGGAAAGCGAAAGCCGCACCTTCGCCCCCGCCGCCATCTGGCCGCACGGCCCGCGTGACATCGGCAATCTGCGCGAGATCGCCGAAAAGGCGCTGTCGACCGGCCAGGCGGTCGTCGAATCCGGCGATCAAAGCCGCATCGCCTACCCCATCGCCGCTGCCGATCAACTCTGCGGCGTCATCGTCCTTGCGCTGACGGCCCCTTCGCCCGCCCTGCTGCAAACCACGCTGCGGCAGTTGCACTGGGGCGTCGGCTGGATACTCTCGATGGTCTGGCGGCATCGCGCCGATCAGGCGCAGGACCGCACCGATGGCGCAGCCGCCGCGCTCGACCTGCTTGCGATCACGCAGGAACATGACCGGCTGGACGCCACAGCCATGGCGCTGTGCAACGCGCTCGCCACCCGCATCGGCGCGGATCGGGTGTCGCTGGGTCTGGTCCATGACAATCAGGTGCGGCTGGCCGCGATGTCGCACGGCGCATGGTTCCGCAAAAAGACCGATATCGGCCAGGCGATCGAAGCGGCGATGGAGGAGGTGCTCGATCAGGGCGAGACCATCCTGATTCCCGCCGAAGGCAGCGCGTGCATCACCATCCAGCATCAGCGCCTCGCCACCGCCGCCGGGCGCGGATCGGTCGCGACGGTGCCGATGTTCGACCGGGGCGTCATGATCGGCCTGCTGACGCTGGAGCGCGCGCCAGGGGACCAGCCCTTCCTGCCCGCCGACATGCTGCTGTGCGAAGCCGCCGCCGGGCTGATCGGTCCCTCCATCGCGCTCAAGCAGCGTGAGGAACGCTGGTTCGCCGGGCGTGCGCGCACCGGCACGGTCGACATGCTGCGCGGCCTGTTCGGTCCTCGCCGCCCGCTGGCCAAGGCGATCGGCATCGGCTCGGTCCTGTTATTCCTGTTCCTCGCCCTTCCCATCGCCCATTTCCGGGTCGCCGCCGACGCCGCGCTGGAAGGCAGCATCCAACGCGCCGCCGCCGCGCCCTTCGCCGGCTTTATCGCGAGTTCCACCGCCCGCGCGGGCGACGTCGTCGCCGCAGGCGCAACGCTGGCGACGCTCGACGACCGCGAACTCAAACTGGATCAGGCCCGCTGGTCGGGCGAAGTCGCCCAATATGACCGCCGCTATCGCGAAGCGCTGGCGATGCACAAACGCGCAGAAATGAACCTCTACGGCGCGCAACTGGGCCAGGCGCAGGCGCAGCTTGCGCTCACCAACTATAAACTCGCCCGTACCCGCATCACCGCGCCGATCGCGGGCGTGGTCGTATCGGGCGACCTTAGCCAACTGGTCGGCACCCCGGTCGAGGAAGGGAAATTGCTGTTCGAGGTCGCCCCGCTCGACGCCTTCCGCGTCGTGCTCAAGGTCGCCGAAAGCGATATCAGTCACATCCGCGCCGGCCAGACCGGCCGCTTCGCCCCCACCGGCCTTGCGGGCAGCACCGTCAATTTCCGCGTCTCGAAGCTCACCTCCGTCACCGCGACCGAGGAAGGCAAGAATGTCTTCCGCGTCGAAGCCGAACTGGATCGCGAGACGGCGGGCGCGCTGCGTCCCGGTATGGAGGGTGTCGCCAAGATCGACGTGGACCGCCGCAGCCGCTTGTGGATCTGGACACGGGGCCTGCGCGACTGGCTGCGGCTGTTCTTCTGGAAATGGACGCCCTGAGGGCATATGAGCGGCCCTTTCCTCAGCGCCTCCTGGTTCAAGGTCGCCTCGCTCCGGCCCCGGCTGCGCGATCATGCCCGCATCCACCGCCACCGCTATCGGGGACAGATTTGGTATGTGCTGGACGATGGCGCTGTCGGCCGTTCGCACCGCTTCTCCTGGGGTGCCTATATGCTGGTCGGGCGGCTCGACGGCATCCGCACGGTCGATGATATCTGGCAGGATCTGGCCCGCGAACTGGATGATGAAGCGCCGAGCCAGGATGAGGTGATCGCGACGCTGGCCCAATTGCACCGCGGCGACCTGCTGGCGTCGGACCTGCCCCCCGACACGGAAGAATTGACCAAACGCCACCGCAAGCAGAAGCGGCAGGTGTGGACGCAGAATCTCAAAAGCCCGTTGTCGATCCGCATTCCGCTGGTCGATCCCAATATGTTCCTCGAACGCACCATGCCCTATGTCCGCCCGCTATTCAGTTGGGCGGGCCTCATCCTGTGGTTCGCGCTCCTTATCCCCGCCCTGCTGATCGCGGGCGAACATTGGCAGGTTCTCACCACCAATATCTACGACCGGGTGATGGCGGTCGACAATCTCCTGCTGCTCTCGCTCTGCTATCCTTTCGTCAAGACATTGCACGAACTGGGTCATGGTTATGCCGCCAAGGCCAATGGCCGCGAAGTGCGCGAGATGGGCGTGATGATGCTCCTCTTCTTCCCCGTCCCCTATGTCGATGCGTCCGCCGCCAGCGCGCTGCGCAGCAAGGGCCAGCGCGCGCTGATCGGTGCTGCGGGGATGATCGTGGAGGTCGCTATCGCGTCGCTCGCGACCTTCGCCTGGGTCATGCTGGAACCGGGTCTGGCCCGCGCCGTCGCCTTCAACATCATGTTGATCGCGGGCGTGTCCACCGTTCTGGTCAACGGCAATCCGCTGCTGCGCTTCGATGGCTATTATATTCTGGCCGACCTCATCGAAATCCCCAATCTGGGCCAGCGCGCCAATCAATATTGGAGCCATCTGGTCGACAAGCACATCTTCCGCACCCACGACATAAAGCCCTTCGCCGCGACACCGGGCGAAATGCGCTGGTTCATGGTCTATGCGCCCGCCGCCTTCGTCGCGCGCATGGTGATGCTGTTTGGCATATCTATCATCGTCGCCGGGCGTTTCTTCTTCTTTGGCGTGTTGATGGCGTTGTGGAGCCTGTGGACCGGCATCGTCGCCCCGCTCTGGAAAATGGGCGCGCATGTCCTGTCCAGCCCCCACCTCAATCGCAACCGCCGCCGCGCGCTGCGCTGGACGGGCGGCGCGGTCGCCGCTCTGCTGCTCCTGCTCTTCATCATCCCCATTCCGCATCATATCGTGACCCAGGGCGTAGTCTGGCTGCCGGACGAAGCACAGGTCCGCGCGGGCAATGACGGGCAGGTCACACGGATCATGGCCAGAGAGGGCGCGCTGGTGAAACCGGGCCAGCCGCTGGCGCAGGCCGAGCGACCCCAATTGCAGGCATCGGTCGAGGCGCTGACCTGGCGCGTGCGCGAAATGGAAGCGCGCGCGGAGGCGGACCTGACCACCGACCGGGTGAAACTCCAGCTCAGCCGCCTGCTGCTCGATGAGGCCAAGGGCAAGCTGGCGATGGAAAGCCAGCGGTTGCGCGAACTGAATGTCGGTGCGGGCGCGGCGGGCACCTTCGTGCTGGCGGGCATCCCAGCGCTGGACCTGCCGGGCCGCTACCTGAAAAAAGGCGACGTTATCGGCTATGTCACACCCGATCATGCCACCCGCGCCCGCATCGCCGTGCATCAGGACGACATCGCCTTGGTGCGCCAGCATCTGCGCGGCGTCCGCTTCAAGGTCGCCGATCGCCCGGACAAAAGCTTCGACGCCGCCATCATCCGCGCCGTCCCCGGCGCGCAATCCGAACTGCCCAGCGCCGCGCTCGCCGCGCCCAATGGCGGCCCGTTCGCGATCGACCCGTCCGACAAGCGCCAGCGCAAGACGCTGACACCGATGTTTCAATTCGACATCAGCCTGCCCAAAACTCTGCGCGAAGTCCCCTTCGGCACCCGCGTCTTCGTGCGCTTCCAACTCGATCCGGAACCGCTCGGCTGGCAGATCGGCCGCCGGCTGCGTCAACTCTTCCTGGCGCAATTCGATGCCTGATGCGCCATGGCGCGAAGAAGCGCGACAGCTTTGGGCCGAAGCGCGCGACGATCCGCCAGCGGTGATCGCCCCCTATGCCGAACGCCCGACGATCAAGGCATGGAAATGGGACCGCCCCCTCGACAAGCCGATCGGCACGCTGCTCGCCAACCCTTTCTGGTCCCGCCGGTCGCTCGCGCAGCGCACCCAGGCGATCCTGGCGCTGTCCGACGAACTGCAAAGCCTGGACGACGCCGCCTTTGCCGAACGCTGCGCGACGCTGCGCCCGCTGCTGATGCGCGAAGGGCTGAAGCCCGCCCATGTCGCCCATGCCTTCGCGCTCATCCGCGAAGCGACCGGCCGCGCGCTGGGGATGCACCACCACCCGGTTCAACTCACCGGCGGCCTGGTGCTGCTCGACGGCGGCCTCGCCGAAATGGCGACTGGCGAGGGCAAGACGATCACCGCCCTCCTCCCCGCCATCACCGCCGCGCTCAGCGGAACGCCGGTCCATGTCTTCACCGTCAACGATTATCTCGCCGAACGCGATTCCGCCAAGCTGCGCCCGGTGTTCGACCATTTCGGCCTAACCCAGGGTCTCGTCATCCACGGCATGGAATCGCACGAACGCCGCGCCGCCTATCGCTGCGACATCCTCTACGGCACCAACAAGGAAATCACCTTCGACTATCTGCGCGATCAGACCGCGCTGGGCGAAGCGCGCGGCGCGGCCCGGCGCAAACTGGCCGAACTGCTGGGCGAGGCCCGCGAGCCTTTGTTCCTGCGCGGCCTGCATTTCGCGCTGATCGACGAAGCCGACAGCATCTTCATCGACGAAGCCCGCACCCCGCTGATCCTGTCTGCGGAACTGGAAGCGCAGGAGGACGCGCTCTACGCCACCGCGCTGGAAGTGGTCGACCGGCTGGACGCAGGCACCGACTATCGCATCCTCGAAAGCCACCGTGCCATCGAACTGACCGACCATGGCAAGGCGACCATCGAGACGCTGACCACCGGGCATCCCGATCCGCGCTGGCGGGTCCGGCGCGGGCGCGACGAACTGGCGGCGCAGGCGCTGTCCGCGCGCCATCTCTACCTGCGCGACCGCGACTATATCATCGTCGAAGGCAAGGTGCAGATCGTCGATGAATCCACCGGCCGCGTCATGGCCGACCGGTCCTGGGAAAACGGCCTGCACCAGATGATCGAAGCCAAGGAGGTCGTCGCGCTGACCGGCGGCCGCCGCACGCTGGCGCGGATCACCTATCAGCGGTTTTTCCGCCGCTACCGCAAACTGGCGGGGATGAGCGGCACGGTGCGGGAGGTCGCGGGCGAATTATGGGCGGACTATGGCCTGCGTGTCACCCCCATCCCGCAGAACCGGCCGGTGATCCGCGCATGGCGCGGTCATCGCCTCTGCGCGGACCAGCGCGCGAAATGGGCGCTGGTGGTCTATAGCGTGAAAACCGTCGAACCGGGCCGCCCGATCCTGATCGGCACCCGGTCGGTCAAGGCGTCCGAAACCCTGTCCGCCGCGCTGAAAGCCGCCGGGATCGCGCATCGCGTCCTCAATGCCCGGCAGGACAGCGAGGAGGCGGAGATCATCGGCTCAGCCGGTGAAGCGGGCGCGGTGACGGTCGCCACCAACATGGCCGGGCGCGGCACCGACATCGAACTGTCGGACGCCGCGCGGGCGGCGGGCGGCCTTCACGTCATCCTGACCGAATATCATGAAACCAGCCGGATCGACCGCCAGCTTTACGGCCGCGCCGGGCGGCAGGGCGATCCGGGCAGTTGCGAAGCGATCACGGCGGCCGATGACGAACTCTACACCTTGTTCGCCCCCGGCGCGACGAAGCTGCTCGTCGCCAACGCGAAGGCCGACTGGCCCGTGCTGAACGGCAGGGCGGACATGCTGCGACGCATGGCGCAGAAGGCCGCGGACGGGCGACACGCAGCCTCGCGGCGGCAGACCGAGTTGATGGAAGAACAGCAAAAGACGTCGATGGCCTTCACCGGGTCGGAATGATCGGGCGGTCCTACAGCCCTGCCTCGACCGCCATACGGATCGCTTCCGCCCCGGTCTTGACCTCCAGCGCCCGGAACAGCGCCGCCCGGTGCATCTTCACCGTGCGCTCGGTCAGGCCCAGATCATAGGCTATCTGCTTGTTGAGCTGGCCCGCCGCCATCCCCACCAGCACCGCACGCTGACGCGGCGATAGCGCCGCGATCCGCGCCGTGGCAACTTCACCCCGCGCCGGGATCGCGTCACTCGGTCCGGCAACTTCCATCTGCGATCCCAGAAAATATTCCAGCGTCCCGTCCGCGCCAAAGATCGGCGCGACCAGCACGGCATTGCGAAACGGGCGGCCATCCTTGCGATAATTGAGGATCTCGACCAGCACCGGCCGCCGCTGCCGCACCGCCTCGCCAATCTGCTCGGTCAGGGCCGCTTCTGTATTCGCACCTGCCAAAAACCGGCAATTCCGGCCTATGATCTCATCACGCGCATAGCCCGTCAGCGCAATGAAAGCGGCGTTGCACTCGACGATAGGATTGTCGGGAAGCCGGGGATTGCTGATCACCGCCGCGATCGGGCTGGTGGCGATCATATCGGACAATGGCATCTGATGTTCCTGCGTGGTTTCACGATCCGGGGCTAGCTGGCCCTATGGACAGGTTGTGGCAGAGCCAGCCCCAAGCGCAAGAAAAAGCGATCCTTACGGGGCCAGTCCTTTGCGGATTGTCCACAGATGGAGGCCCGCCATTTTCGACGAGCATAGTCCGATCATTCTCCCCTCACCCTATACCCGACCCCCATGCGCGTCGCGATAATCGGTGCAGGCATGGCGGGTCTCGCCTGCGCCGGCCGGCTTCGCACCGGGGGTCATGAAGTCGCCCTGTTCGACAAGGGTCGCGGGCCGGGCGGGCGCATGTCGACGCGCCGCGTCGAAACCCCGCTTGGCGAGGTCGCGATGGATCATGGGGCGCCCTATTTCACCGCACGCACCCCGCCCTTCCTCGCGCTGGTCCAACGATGGGCGCGCGAGGGCATAGTGGCGCGCTGGCCCGAAGCAGGCAGCGATGCCTGGGTCGGCACGCCCGGCATGAGCGCGCCGATAAAGGCGCTGGCGAGCCATCACGCAGTCACATGGGGTTGCCTGATCACCGGCCTTACGCGCGATTATCGCGGCTGGTACCTGCTGGGCGCCGATGATCCGATCGGCCCGTTCGACGCCGTGGTCATCGCCATTCCGGCCGAACAGGCCGCTACGCTGTTGGCGCTGCATGATTTCGCGATGGCGCGCCGCGCGGTCGCCGTGCAAAGTCGGCCCTGCTGGACGCTGCTGCTGGCCTTTGCCGAACCGATCGCCGATGCGCCCGCCATCATCCGCCACCACGGCATCCTCGCCACCGCGATCCGCAACAGCGCCAAGCCGGGCCGAACCGGGCCGGAAAGCTGGGTCGTCCAGGCCGCGGCCAAATGGTCCGCCCACCATCTGGAAGACGATCCGTCCGCCATAGCCGACAAGTTGCTGGACGCCTTTACCGCCCTGCTTGCCCACCCCCCATCTCCACCGCTGTTCGCGACCGCTCACCGCTGGCGCTATGCGATGCCGACCGACAATCTGGACCGCGCGCTATGGAATCCTGCGCTGGGCCTGGGCGCATGCGGCGACTGGCTGCTGAGTGGCTATGTCGAACTGGCGTGGATTTCGGGAACGACGCTGGGCGAGCGGATGTTGGGCGACCATGCGACTGCTACGCGGGATAGCCTATCGCCATGACCTCATATTCCTTCTCCCCCGCCGGCAGCACCACGCGCCGCACGTCCCCCACCGCAGCGCCCCGCACTGCCCGTGCGATCGGCGATCCCCAGCCGATCCGGCCGGCATCGACATCGGTCTCGTCATTGCCGACGATGGTGATGGTGCGATGCGCGTCATCCTCGTCGGCGATGGTCACGGTCGCGCCGAAATAGACCCTGGACTTGTCGGGCTGCTGGCGCGGGTCGATGACCTTGGCGTCCTTCATCTTCTTCGACAGGCGCCGCAACTGCCCGTCAATCTCGCGCATCCGTTTGCGGCCATATAGATAATCGCCATTTTCGCTGCGGTCGCCATTGCCCGCCGCCCAACTTACCACCTCGACGATGCGCGGACGCTCGGTACCGAGCAGATGGTCATATTCGGCCCGCAGCTTCGCAAAGCCCTCAGGCGAGATATAATTGGGGTTCGGGGTCATTTGGCAAACCTAGCCCCGATTCCGACCTCAGTCACCCCGGTGCCTGCTTCCCCAGATAGCGGCTCAACACCGCGTTGCTGCCGCGAAACCGCGCCCGCTCCGGGTTCATGGCATCATAGACGACGGCATTTTCCAGCACCCGCTGCACATAGTTGCGCGTCTCGAAGATCGGGATCTGTTCGACCCACCGGATGATGTCGCCACCCGGCAGGCGCGGGTCGCCATTCGCTCTGATCCACTTGTTCACATTGCCCGGCCCGGCATTATAGGCCGCCACCGCCAGCGGATAGCTGCCGCCATAATAGCGCAGCATCCGCTCGAAATAGCCCGATCCCAGCATGATATTATAGCTCGGATCGTTAAGCGATCCGTCTCCCAACCCCATCTTGCCCGCCTGTTCGCGCGCGGTGCCGGGCATCAACTGCATCAACCCGCGCGCGCCCGCATGACTGACGATCTGCTTGTCGAACTGGCTTTCCTGCCGGGCGATGGCATGGATCATCGTCCAGCTCGACTGGGCCGATGGCGGCACGGGGACGCGCGGGAACGCGCTCTCGCCATAGCCGGTCAGCCCGCTCGACACCGCGCGACGGCCGACCATCACGCCCAGATCGGGTCGCCCGATCGACTGCGCCAGTTCGGCGGCAAGATAATGGTCGCGGTCGCTGTCGGCATTGTTGGCGATGGCGCGGGCGAATTTGCTCTGCTCCTCCCAATAGCCCATCGCGCCCAGCGCCTTGACCGCGCGGACGACCGACCGGTTGGCAAATTCGGCGCGGTCGGTGGCGGACAGTTCGACCCCGCGCGCGATCGTTGCGGGCGGCGGCACCGGGCGACCTATCCGTTCGGACGCCAACTGACCATAATATTGGTCGGGGAATTGCGCAGCCTGCGCGAAATAGCTGGCAGCGGACGCCTGATCATTGGCGGCGAGCGCCGCGCGCGCCGCCCAATAATAGCCCTTCGACTGGGTCTGGGGCGATTTGGCGGCGCTGGCATAACGGCGGAACATCACCACCGCGTCGGCAGGACGATTGAGATTGTAGAAGGCGGTCGTGCCCCCCAGCCAGGCCAGGCTGGTATAATCGTCGCGCTCGCCGATCGGCCGGTCGCGCACATCGACACCAGGCGCATAGGCATCGTCCAGCTTGGCCGCGATACCGTAAGCGAAACTCCACTGGCTGTCTGCGGCAGCGGCACGCGCTGCCGTCAGCAGCGTCTCATACCATTTCTCGGCATCGGTCGGTCGATAGGTCAGCGCCGCGCGGTTGGCGAGATATTGCCGCCCCGCGACCCAGTTGCCGCTCTCGCGCAGCCAGTTCGCCTTATCGGCGATGAAGCCCGCATCGCTCGCGCCCCACGCTTCGGTCGCCTGCATCTTCGCCGCCGCGTCGGGTGCCTTGCGCCGCAACGCGATCCGCGCCTCATAGATCGGGCGGCGCGCGGGCGAGACATAGGCCAGCATCCGGCTGGCCCCGCCCGTGTCGTTGGCCCACAGCAGCCGGTCGGCGCGCTGGTCATGATCGGCAGGCGTCAGGCCATAGCCGAACAGCATCAGCAATCGCGCCTCGTCGGTCGGCGACAATGCGCCACCCACCCACGCGTTGCGCGCGGCGATCATCGCCTCGTCCCGCCGTCCCAGCGAACTGAGCGCCTGCGCATTGCGCGCATGGCCCACGGCGGTGCGCGGCGGGAAACGCGCGAAAAAGGCGACGACCTGCCCCGGCTCGAAACTATCGGGATTGATCCCGGTCTCCGCCAGCCGCCGCATCCGGTCTTCGCCCGGCCAGCCCGGATTGGTGACGATGAAGCTGGCATAGCTGGAAAAGCCCAGCGAATCATTCTGCTGCAACGCGCGCCACTGGCTGATCGTCGTGGTCACGGCAGCATCGGGCGACACGCCGACGCGGCGGCTCACCTGGTTCCACGGCGTAGGCTGCGGTGCCCCCTGCCCCGGCAGAGGCTGCACCACCGCGCCCGGCGGATAGACGGGCACAGATGCGGGTACAGGCGCGGGCGCATCCTGCGCGCTGGCGACGGTGGACAAGAGAAGGGCGACGAGGGACATGCGGACCACGGTTCTTTTTTGGGAGGCGGGGGTGCTCACCATAGTGGACATAATCGCAAAAGCATCCTTATCACGCCCTGAACGACGCGCTATAGCGCCCGCTTGCCACAATGTGCCCCGGAATCCCGGTGAATTGAAGGAGTTTATTCATGTTTTCCGGGTCAATTCCGGCTCTGGTGACGCCCTTTCGCGATGGCGCGGTGGACGAAGCTGCCTTTCGCGCGTTCGTCGACTGGCAGATCGAAGAAGGATCGCGCGCGCTGGTCCCCTGCGGCACGACCGGCGAGAGCGCCACCATGACGGTGGAGGAGCATAATCGCGTCGTCGCCATCTGCGTCGATCAGGCGGCCGGGCGCGTGCCGGTGATCGCGGGCTGCGGCTCCAACGACACCCGCATCGCGCTCGATCATATGTATGCCGCGCAGGGCGCTGGCGCGAACGCGGCGCTGGTCGTCGCGCCTTATTATAACAAGCCCAATCAGGAAGGCGTCTATCGCCACTTCGCCTATCTGGCCGAGCGCTGCGACCTGCCGATCATCCTCTATAATGTGCCCAGCCGCACGATCACCGACATCGGCGTGCCGGTGATGCACCGGCTGGCCGAGGAATTTCAGTCGATCGTGGGCGTAAAGGACGCCACCGGAAATCTGGGGCGGGTCACCGCGCAGCGCCTCGCCTGCGGCCCGGATTTCTGCCAGCTTTCGGGCAATGACGAAACCGCGCTGGGATTCAACGCCATGGGCGGCAGGGGCTGCATCTCGGTCACCGCCAATGTCGCGCCGCGCCTCGTCGCCGATTTCCAGGCGGCCTGCGCCGCGCATGACTGGGATGGTGCCTTGGCGCTTCAGGATCGTCTTTATCCCCTGCACGATGCCCTGTTCAGCGATTCTTCACCCGGCCCGGTTAAATATGCGCTATCGCGGGTCCGCCCCGACATGCCCGGTGCCGTCCGACTGCCCATCACCTGGCCGTCGGATTCGAGCCGGACGGCGGTGGACCGGGCGCTGGAGATTGCGGGACTGGTCTGACACCCCCACATGGGGTGCGAAATTACGGATTGTGAACTAGATCATTATGGCCCGCCCCCGTCCCGAAACCTTCGACAAGAAGAAGATCGTCGCCGAGAACCGGCGCGCGCGTTATGAATATTTCATCGAGGATGTGTTTGAGGCCGGCATCGCCCTTCAGGGCACCGAGGTGAAGGCGCTGCGCGGCGGTGAGGGGTCGATCGCCGAAAGCTATGCCGAGGTGAAGGGCAATCAGGTATTCCTGGTGAACAGCAACATCCCCGAATATAGCCACGGCAATCGCGAAAATCACGAACCCAAGCGCCCCCGCAAGCTGCTGTTGCATGAGCGCGAGATCCACAAGATGCACAGCGCCGTCTCCCGGCAGGGCATGACGCTGGTGCCGCTGATGATCTATTTCAACAGCACCGGCCGGGCCAAGATCGA
>CAZLSU010000007.1:0-66563 GCA_964562225.1 uncultured Sphingobium sp. | reverse complement strand
GGGTGGAGGCGGCCGGGATCGAGGCGGGGCCGGTGTTTCGGCGTGTGAACGTGCGGCGCTATAAAGCGCGAGCGGCTGTGCGTGGTCGGCGGATCGACAGCATATCCGGGCGGGAGGCGTGGGATTTGCGCAAGACGCTGTCGAAACGGGCTGTGCCGGCGCGAGTGGAGTATGATGTGGGGGAGGGGGCTCTCCACCCCGCGTCGGTCGGGCCGATCTACCGATCGATGATCCAGCGGGCATTCGATGCTGCCGCGCTCACCGATTTGACGACGGATGATCTGGCGCGCTTGCTCAAGGGCATTAGCGCGCATTCCACACGCGTGGGGCTCAACCAGGACCTGTTCGCGAGTGGTGAGGACCTCGCCGGTATCATGGACGCGCTGCGGTGGAAATCGCCTAGAATGCCGCTTGCCTATAATCGTAATCTTGCAGCGGAGCACGGGGCTGCTGGACGGCTCATGGCGAAGATTGGCTAGGTCTGGTCGTTTGTCTCAAGTATTCGGCCATACCCGCGCCAGACACGCGAGCTTGTCGGCCGCGGGGCTCAGCGGCGTTTTCAATCGGGTGTCAGCGCGAAGCCCCGAAGTTGGAGACTGGCCAACGTCGTGAGCGCGGAATCATTGATCGCCGCGCCGGATGTCACCTGATCCGGCCTTATCTTGTTGCCGACCATGGCTTGGCTGCACACACGGACCGACACACCGGCATTCTGGAGGTCCACAATAAGCGCGACGTTCGGATTGGCAGCCACGTTCATGCGCGCCGCATATGGCGCGCCACGCAGGACGAGCGGGGTTGCGAGGCCATGGATGATTACGACGATGTCGCCAGCGGCCGGGCGCACCTTTTCAGCGCCCAGCAGGTTCACGAAGCGTGCAACTTTCTCAAGGCTCAGGTTAATTGGTCGGGAGAGCTGGCGGCCCTGATGATATTGAACAAGACCCGATAGCGGAGTGTGGGATCGGGACGCTCGGCATCGCTGGGCACGGCCACTATACAGCCGAACTGCGGGATAACGGGTTAGATGCGATCTGTTGGTGCGGCCAGCGATGTCCCGCCCGTCAGCGTCGTGGCCGCGAGTAAAGCATGGTAAAAAGCTCTTTTCAACAATGTTGCTCTCCTCTTGAGCAACAGAGGCTGCATGAGCGCTGTGAAAACTAGGCGACACTGAACTGGCCCATCATCCCGTTATCCTCATGTTCAAGGATATGGCAGTGGTACATGAAGGGAGCGCTTTTGGCCGGATGATCGAAACGGATGAGAAGCTCTACGGGCTCCTTCACAAGCACAGTGTCGCGCGGCCCCTGATCAAGAACATCGGGCTTACCGCCGTCCCGACTAAGAACATCGAAGTGGACGCCGTGAATGTGAACCGGGTGGCGCATCAGTTCACCAGACACCTCCCATATCTCGGTGGAGCCAAGCTTCACGGTCTCATCGATGCGATTCATATCGAATGGTTTGCCGTTGATCGTTAGGCCTCCACCTCCGCCGCCTGACCCCATCATGCCGCCCATACCCATGTTCAGGACGAGGCGGCGGCGGCGCACCGCCTTGCCAGCGTCGGGCCGGGCTCGCGATGCCAGAAGGGTTGGCACCGCCCCGCTGGCACGAGCCTGTCCCAAGGGTCGTGGCTCAAACCGCAGCACGGTCGCGGGCGCGTCAGCATTAGCCCTGCCGGCGCTACGCCCCATCATACCCATCCCGCCCATCATCGAGCTGTTGGTGTCTGCCGCCGTCACAAGTGAAGCGGGTCTGCCGTCAGTAAAGTCGACGAGAAGCTCAGCACGCTGTCCCGGGGCCAGGGTTATGGCTTCAAGCGCCACTGCCCGTTCGAGCAGCCCCCCTTCGGTGCCGATCCAATGAAAGCTTCGTTGGTCACTGAACGAAAGTTCGTAGATCCGAGCGTTCGATGCGTTGACGAGCCGCAGGCGGACCAACCGGTTTGGGACCGCAGCCAAAGGGTTCACCGCGCCGTTCACCAGGATCGTGTCGCCGCGCCGCCCCTGCATTGCGACCATCATGCCACCCGGCATGACAAGGCGACCGCTTTCAAACTGGCGATCCTGGATGAGCAGCGGCAGATCATCCACGCCATATTCCGAGGGCAAGCCCAGACCCTGTTCTTCGTCGTCGGTTACCAGCAATGCCCCGGCCAAGCCTGAATAGACCTGCTCGGCCGTCAACCCATGGACGTGCGAGTGATAAAGGAGCGTCGCTGCTGGCTGCCGGATCGGGAGCGTAGGTCGCCAGGTCGCTTCTGGTGCGATGATCTGGTGAGGGCCTCCGTCCAGTTCTCCGGGAATCAGAAGCCCGTGCCAATGCACAGTCGTGTTCACCTTCAGTCCGTTGGTCACCGCAGCCGCCACGTCGTCGCCGCGACGCACCCTGATCGTCGGTCCGAGATAGCTGCCATTGTACCCGAGCGTGTCGCTCGGACGGCCGGGATAAAAGGAGGTCGTGCCCGACTGGACGCGTAGCGCGAACGAGCGATTGGACCGCGCGTCCAACAGCGGTGGCATCGGCAGCAGGTTTTGCCCGCCGTCGCCGAGAGCTGAAGTGGAGCGCGAGCACGCGGCGGTGGCAAACAACGCGGCTCCGCCAGCCAAAAGCGAACGTCGATCGAGCATCAAACCTGATCCAACGCGCGGGGCAGCTCGGCTGCGTCATTAGTTTTGGCACAATAGTAGCTCACGGCGGCTCCTAAACTTGATTCAACACCTATCCATCATATATGTTGCATATAAGATTCTTGGAGGGCCGGTGTCACTTTTTCTCGCAATGTCTCCGGAGCTTCTGGAGAAAAAGGCCGGCGAAGCGGAGGCGTTTCTCCGTTCGCTGGCGAGTCGGCACCGGCTGATGATCCTGTGCAGCCTGCTCGGGGGGGAGTTGTCGGTTACCGAACTGGGCGAACGCCTCGGACTGACGCAGTCCAATCTGTCCCGCCATCTGGCCACGCTGCGCGACGAGGGACTGGTAGGAACTCGGCGCGCGAGAACCACTATCTACTACCGGATCACGTCGGAGCGCGTGCTGCCGATCCTTACTGAGCTCTACAAGCTGTTCTGCGCCGATGGCGACGTCGAGGAAGGTGCATCCTGACGATGGAGGGTTTTACCCCATTTTCGGCCATCCTGGGCGGTGCGCTTATCGGCTTCTCGGCCTCGCTCCTGTGGATCGCCAATGGGCGCATCGCCGGCATCAGCGGCATCGTCGGCGGCGTGCTTGCGCCCGTTCACGGCGATGTGGCGTGGCGCGGGATGTTTCTGGTCGGCCTGATCGCTGCGCCCTTGCTCTACCGCGCGGCAGGGGGCGTGCTCCCAAACCTCGCCACGCCGGCGCCCCTCATCGCCGTGATCGCAGCCGGCCTCCTGGTCGGGTTTGGGACACGGCTCGGAAGTGGCTGCACCAGCGGCCACGGCGTCTGCGGGATCGCCAGGCTTTCGCCCCGGTCGCTTGCTGCGACCGCTATCTTCCTCATCACGGCGGCGGTGACTGTGTACGTCGCCCGACACATCATTGGGCTATGAGAAAATGAAGAAGCTGCTCGTTGCACTGGCCTCAGGGTTCATTTTCGGCTTGGGTCTGATCGTCTCGGCCATGGTCAGTCCAGGCAAGGTTCTGGCGTTCCTTGATGTCACCGCACCGGCCTGGGACCCAAGCCTGGCCCTGGTCCTGGTATCAGCGGTCATCGTTTCAGCGTTGGGATTTGCGCTCGGCCGAAGGCGCGAGGCCCCGCTTTTCGCCGCTACGTTTAACGGTCCATCGAACCGCTCCCTGGACGGGAAGCTCCTCTCAGGCGCGGCTCTGTTTGGCATTGGATGGGGTCTCGTCGGATACTGCCCTGGCCCTGCCCTGGTAGCGTTGAGTCTTGGGGCACCGGCGGCGCTGGTGTTCGTCATCGCAATGCTCGTCGGCATGGGCCTCTTCGCTCTCCTCCAGCGCCACCAGGCGGCCGCGGTGGGAGCTAAGCCATGACGCCGGTCGATCTCCTCACCCTCCTATCCGGTGTGATCGTTGGCTTCACCTTGGGCGTGATCGGCGGCGGCGGCTCGATCCTTGCCCTGCCATTATTGCTGTACGTCGTCGGCATGAAGGACCCGCACGTGGCGATCGGCACGAGCGCGCTGGCGGTCGCCGCCAACGCCTTCGCCAACCTGGTCCAGCACGCCCGGGCGGGAACCGTGAAGTGGCCCTGCGCCTTGGTTTTCGGGGTATCGGGTGTCGCCGGAGCCCTGATTGGCTCGACCCTGGGCAAGATGGTGGCCGGTCAGCACCTGCTGGTGCTATTTGCGGGCGTCATGATCGTGGTCGGACTTTCCATGCTGCGCGGCAAGTCTGGCGGCGGGGACCCGGACGTGCGGATCACGCGGCCGATCGCTGTCCGGCTCGTCGTGATCGGGCTTCTCGCCGGCCTGCTGTCAGGATTCTTCGGCATCGGCGGGGGTTTTCTGATCGTTCCCGGCATCATGCTCGGCAGCGGCATGCCTATCCTCAACGCGGTCGGTTCGTCGCTGTTTTCCGTGGGGGCGTTCGGCTCGGCGACAGCCTTCAACTACGCCCTGTCAGGGCTCGTGGACTGGCGCGTGGCCGGCTTCTTCATCGCAGGCGGGGTCGGTGGCGGCATCGCTGGCATGAAAATAGCCATCCGGCTCGCCGACCATAAGGGCCTGCTCACCCGCATGTTCGCTTTCGTCCTGTTGGCCGTGGCCACCTACATGCTGTTCCGCAGCCTGGGCGGGATCGGCACCTAACCACCTTTGGAGACCGATCATGATTTTCCGTCAATTGTTCGAGCCGGAGTCCTCGACCTACACCTATCTCCTTGGCTGTCCTGAGACGCGCAAGGCCGTCCTGATCGATCCCGTCCTCGAGTCGATCGAACGCGACCTTGCCGCGCTTCAGGAGCTCCACCTTGAACTGGCCTATACGCTGGAGACGCATGTCCATGCGGACCACGTCACATCGGCCTGCTATCTGCGAAGCCTGACCGGCTCCAAAATCGCGTATCCCGCGATGGACGGCCTTCCTTGTGCTGACGTAGGGGTCGCTGAGGACCAGCCCCTGACTGTCGGCGCGCTCACGCTTCAACCGCTGTTTACGCCGGGGCATACCGACGCCCATCATACTTACCTGGTTGATCAGCCCGGTGTTCTCCGCGCTTTTACCGGCGACGCATTGCTGATTGACGGCTGTGGCCGCACCGACTTCCAGAACGGCGACGCCGCCACGCTCTATCAATCGGTCACGCAAAAGATTTTCACCCTGCCGGGGGACGGACAGATCTTCCCCGCTCACGATTACAATCATCGTCGCATCACGACGGTGGCGCAGGAGCGCGAGCGGAACCCCCGCCTCGCGGGCAAGACCGTTCAGGAGTTTGTGGCGATCATGGACGCTCTCGATCTGCCTTACCCCAAGAAGATCGACATCGCCGTGCCCGCGAACAAGCTTTGCGGTGATTGCCCGACAGATCTGCCCGAGCGGCTACGCCAGATTGGCGGCAAGTCCGAACAGGGTTGAGAGCCCATGCACAGGAGAAGATTTATGCCGCGACGTACCTCGAAACAACTGGTTTCTGAAGCCAATGCCCTTGTCGAAAGTCTCCCGCCTGAAGAAGCAGCCCGGCTCGTCGGCAATCCCGATATTCAGTTTGTTGACATTCGCGAGCCAGCGGAAGTCGCGAAATCGGGTCTGGTCGCTGGCGCGGTGAACGTCCCGCGTGGCCTGCTCGAATTCCAGATCGATCCGGAAAGTCCTACTCACAATGCCAAGCTCGCGGCAGGATCGCGGCTGGTGCTCTATTGTGGGTCCGGCGCCCGCTCAGCCCTTGCCGCAAAATCGCTCAAGGAAATGGGCGTTGAGAACGTCGTCCACGTGCCAGGCGGGTTTTCGGCGCTCAAGGAGGCGGGCGCCTTGATCGCATCGGAATAAGTTCATGGTGCCGTTATTCCTAGCTGTCACGGTGCTGATGTGACCTAACCTAGCTTTTTTGAACCTGCAAAAGATTTGGCCTGCCGCTGGTTCTTTAATTGGTTTCGATCGAGAGAGGGGGTAGCGACCAGCCGCAACTCTGAACATCCCTGGAACACCGAAAGCTGGTCGCGATGCACCATATTCAGTTTGCCGGTCTGGGCCTCCACCCGGTCGCGCTTTCCCTAGGCCCGCTCGATCTGCGCTGGTATTCACTCGCCTACATCGCGGGCATCGTCGCGGGCTGGTGGTATCTGCTTCGGCTGCTGGCCCAACCCGCGGCTCCAATGATCAGCGCGCAAGCTGATGATCTCGTGTTCTACGCGACCCTGGGTGTCATCCTGGGGGGTCGGCTCGGTTATGTGATCTTTTATGGACCCGAAATGATCCTCCATCCCCTGCAGATTTTGAAGCTGTGGGATGGCGGCATGTCATTTCACGGGGGCGCTGCCGGTGTATCGCTCGCGCTGATCCTCTTCGCGCGTCGGCACGGCTTAGATTGGTTGCGTGTCCACGATTACGTCGCCTGCACGGTGCCGATCGGCCTGTTTTTCGGCCGCCTCGCCAACTTCGTGAACGGTGAGCTGTGGGGAAAGCCATCCGATCTGCCGTGGGCGATCGTGTTCCCGGGAAGCCATGACGGCCTCGCCCGGCATCCAAGCCAACTCTATGAGGCCGGACTTGAAGGGTTGGCACTGTTTGCCGTGCTCGCCTGCTTGTTCTGGTTCACCAATGCCGGCCGAAGGCCCGGTATGCTAGTCGGGGTGTTCCTCATCGGCTATGGCCTGGCCCGGTTCACGGTAGAGTTTTTCCGCGAGCCTGATGCCCAGCTCGTCGGTTTCGCGGCGCGAACCGGCCTCCACATGGGTCAGTGGCTCACCTTGCCGATGTTCGTCGGCGGATTTTACCTGATTGCCACGTCCGCGGGCCGCACGCGTCGCTTGGATACAGCGACCATCGTCTCGCAAATATGACCGGCCCTCGTCGCATCATCGTTCCGCAAATCATCACTCGCAGGCGCGCCCGCCTACTAGTGCGCGACTGTCGGGGGTGGCTGCGCGCCAGCGAAGCATCGTTCATCGTGCTGGCGATCGGCATTGGCGGGGCTTCAGGCCTGCTGAGCGTGGCGCTGGGCGCGCTCGCGCGCACTTTGCAGCACTTGTTATTCGCGCTACCCCCGAACATGCGATTAAGCGGCGTCGCGGCTCTCGGACTGCCGAGCCTAATCGTTCTGCCGCTAGGTGGTCTTGTCTTCACAGCGTTCGGATACGCGACCCGTGCCCGCAAGCGCCGCCTGGTGGACGCGGTCGAGGCTAATGCCCTGCACGGCGGGCGCATGTCGCTCCCGGATAGCCTTGTCATCTCAGGGCAAACGGTTCTCTCGAACGGCTTTGGAGCGTCGGTCGGCCTCGAAGCCGCCTATGCGCAAATGGGCGGGGCCGTAGCATCGGTGCTCGGCGGTTGGTTGAAGCTGCGTCGTGCCGATCAACGAACGCTGGTCGGGGCCGGGACGGGCGCGGCTATCGCCGCCGCGTTCGGCGCTCCTCTAGCGGGGGCATTCTACGCATTCGAGATCGTTATCGGGGCTTACACGCCGTCGGCGATTGCACCCGTGGCCGCTGCAGCTCTGGCCGGTGCGCTCGTCGCGCAAACTTTCGGGCAGCAACCCTATCTGATCGACGCTGCCTCAAGCGTCTCAGTCGAGACGCACCATTACCTGATCTACGCAGGGCTGGGCGCTATCTGTGCGCTGCTTGGGATTTTACTGATGCGCGCCGTGGCGCTGGTCGAGCGTGGAACGCGACGAACGGGGATGCCGGAATGGGCGCGCCCCGCGCTAGGCGGCCTGTTGTTGATCCCGATCGCGATAGTGTCGCCACAGTCGCTCTCGGCCGGGCACGATGCGCTTCACGCTGATCTGGCGATCGGCGCCTCGCTTGGTTTCATCCTGATCGTGCTGTTCGCCAAGAGCGCCGCATCGATCGTATCGCTCGGATTTGGATTTCGGGGCGGCCTGTTCTTTGCGTCGCTGTTCCTCGGAACGTTGATCGGTCACCTCTTCGCCGAAATTCTGACATTGATGGTCGGACATCCCGTGGTTGATCCGCGCAATGCCGCGCTAGTGGGGATGGCGGCGTTCGCCGTCGCGGTCGTGGGCGGGCCGATGACGATGGCAATGCTTGTCCTGCAAGCGACGCATGATTTTTCTCTGACGGGGGCCGTCATTGCTGCGTCATTGGTGTCCTCAACCATCGTGCGCGAGCTGTTCGGCTATTCGTTTTCGACGTGGCGACTTCATCTGCGCGGCGAAACTATCAAGAGCGCGCGCGACGTGGGATGGGTGAAGACCCTTACCGCGGGGCGGATGATGCGAAAGGAAACCAAGCCAACGCCCGCCTCCATGTCGATCGCGGAGTTTCGGCGTACCTTCCCGCTCGGATCGACCAGCAGGGTTGTCTTGGCCAACGCGCAAGATGTCTATGCCGGTATCGTAGTCGTACCGGCCGCCTATGCGGAAGGGCTCGATCCGAACGCCAGCGTCGCCACACTCGCCTCAGGGCACGACGTGGCGCTGACGCCGGATATGGACATAGCCGCAGTGATGACGAATTTCGATGAAGCACGCACCGATGAACTTGCCGTGTTGTCGGCCGATCGTCATGTGCTCGGCCTCGTCTCGGAAACCTATGTCCGGCGGCGCTATACTGAAGAGTTGGAAAAGGCACAGCGCGAGCTTTTCGGCGAGCGCTGAACTCCACGAGCGCCGCCCGAGCCCGCCACCAAAGATTGTCATGCAGGCATATATAGGGTAGGGGGGTATGATATGGCTCACTTGTCCGAAACGAATGCTGATCTGGTGGCGCGCGTGCGCCGAATTGCGGGACAGGTCGGGGCGGTCGAGCGCGCACTACAATCGGATTCCTCCTGTTCCGACGTGCTGCACCTGGTCGCGGCGGTGCGTGGTGCGGTGAATGGCCTCATGTACGAAATCATTGCCGAGCATCTGGAAGCGCATGTGTCCCGCGCAGGGCTCGAAGACGCCGAGCGGGCGGCCGGCGCCAAAGAATTGCTGGCGGTGATCCGCCGCTACTCCAAATAGGACTTCCTCATGGCGACATTGCCCGAAATCGAAGCCGTTGCGCACGATCATGTATTCCTGGGTGCGGCGCACGACGACAACGCGCGCCGCACCTTGTGGGTCGTGGCGCTCACCGCCGGGATGATGGTGGTCGAAATTGTCGCCGGATACCTGACCGGCTCAATGGCGCTGCTCGCCGATGGCTTTCACATGGCGACGCACGCGGGCGCGCTCGGGGTTGCCGCGGCTGCCTATGCCTATGCCAAGCGCCATGCCTCCAACCGGGCCTACAGCTTCGGCACGGGCAAGGTCGGCGATCTGGCCGGGTTCGCGTCGGCGATGGTGTTGGGGCTGATAGCGCTCGGGATCGGCGTCGAGTCCATCCTTCGTCTGTTTCAGCCGATCACGGTAGCATTCGGGGAGGCGACGATCATCGCGGTGGTCGGCTTGGGCGTGAACATCGCCAGCGCCTTCCTGCTTTCGGGCGGGCACCATCACGGGCACGATCATCATGGACACGAACACGGCCATGCTCACGGCGCGCATGGCGGCGACAACAACATGCGCTCAGCCTACATCCACGTCCTCGCCGACGCGCTCACCTCCGTCCTTGCCATCGCGGCGTTATTGGCCGGACGCTATCTCGGCTGGGTATGGATGGACCCGGTGATGGGGATCGTCGGCGCGGTCGTGATCGCGCGCTGGTCATGGTCCCTGATGCGGGACACGGCATCGGTGCTGCTCGATGCGACCGATCATCATGTCGAGGATGAAGTGCGCGAGCTGGTCGAGACGCCGGGGGACGCGCGCATAACCGACCTTCATGTCTGGCGCGTTGGACCGGAAGCGCACGCTGCGATCGTCAGCGTCGTGAGCGGGCAGGGCGTCACCGGCGACGAGATTCGCGCCCGGCTCGCGCCGGTCCATGAACTCGCGCACCTCACGGTCGAGTGTCGTTAGAACCGCGCGGAAGCCGACGAAAGGAAGACGCCGTGGTGGAACCGACGGAGCGGGAACTGGCGAGCAAGGTGCCCGCGGTCACGCTGGGCTTCTGGCTCATCAAGATCCTCGCGACCACGCTCGGCGAAACGGGCGGCGATACCGTCTCGATGACGATGAACCTCGGCTATCTGGTCGGCACCGCGATCTTCCTGACGGTGCTGGTCGCCCTGGTGTGGTGGCAAGTGGCGGCGACGCGCTTTCACCCGTTCCTCTATTGGGCGACGATCATCGCCTCGACGACGGCGGGCACGACGATGGCAGACTTCGCCACCCGCTCGCTCGGTATCGGCTATACCGGAGGATCGGCACTGCTGCTCGGCTGCGTGCTGGCCTCGCTGATCGTCTGGCATCGATCGCTCGGATCGATCTCAGTCGAAACCGTGCGCGAGCCGAAGGCCGAGATCTTCTACTGGATCACGATAACATTCTCGCAAACATTGGGCACTGCGCTCGGCGACTGGACGGCCGATACAGGCAACCTCGGCTATATCGGCGCCGCGATCATATTCGCGGGGCTGCTCGCCGTGCTGGCGCTGCTATATTACACGACAAACGCGAGTCGCGTGCTACTGTTCTGGGCGGCGTTCATTATGACGCGCCCCCTCGGGGCTGCAGTCGGCGATTTCCTTGACAAACCGCTGGATCACGGCGGGTTGTCATTTAGCCGGCCGTTGGCGTCCGCTGTTCTGACCGCTGCCATCGTGCTTCTTATCATCGTTCTGCCGCAACGCGCCGGGCAGCACCCCAAGCAAGTGGTCCTCGACTGAGCGCGCATCGCTCTGGATCGAACGCTGTCGAGACTGGGGCAGTCTTCTTGCGATACCGTGCTGTATGCTAACGAATCTTGGTACGGCAGCGTGCAACTCTCATCGAGTTCACGGTCACCAAGGGCTGAACTTGCGATCTCTCGGCCGTTAGCAGACCTGTAGGATCGGCTCAGGAGGCCAGACGCGCGAGTATCGGACATTCGGGCCGCTCATTGCCATGGCAGCCTTTTGCCAAGTCGAGCAACGCTTCCCGCATGGCGTTGAGCGCATCCGCCTTCCGCCCGAGGTCGGCGGCGCGCGATTCCGCCAACATCTTGACCTCCGAACTGGCGCGATCGCGATCGGACCACAGACAAAGCAGCTGTCGGATTTCTTCGATCGGAAAGCCGAGATCGCGGGCATTTGCAATAAAACGAAGCCGATGGACGTCGGCTTCGCTGTAGTCGCGATAGCCACTATCCCGCCGCGCGGCCGACGGGATGAGGCCGATCTTCTCATAGTGGCGGATCATCCGCTGCGAGACCCCGCTCGCGCCCGACGCGCCACCTATGTTCACAACGTCACCCGATTAAGGCGGAGCGCGTTGGTGACCACGCTGGCCGAAGACAATGCCATCGCCGCTGCCGCGATGATCGGGGAGAGGAGGATGCCGAAGATCGGATAGAGCAGCCCCGCTGCGATCGGGATACCTGCGGCGTTGTAGATGAAAGCGAAAAACAGGTTCTGACGGATATTGGACATCGTCGCCTCGCTCAACCGGCGCGCACGGACAATGCCGTTCAGGTCTCCCTTCAGCAGCGTCACGCCCGCGCTTTCAATCGCGACATCGGTGCCGGAGCCCATCGCGATGCCGACATCAGCCGCCGCGAGCGCAGGCGCGTCATTGACCCCGTCGCCTGCCATTGCGACAACGCGGCCCTCGCTCTTCAATCGCGCGACAACCGCGCTTTTCTGATCCGGCAGCACTTCGGCTTCGACCTCGTCGATCCCGAGCTTGCGTCCGACCGCTTGCGCCGTGGTGCGATTATCGCCCGTCAGCATTACGACCCTTATGCCCTCCTTGCGAAGCGCCGCGATGGCCTCGGCCGTCGTCGCCTTGATTGCATCGGCGATGGCCAGAATGCCGGCCGCCTGCTTGTCGATGCCGATGAAGATGGCGGTCGCGCCATCCTGGCGCAGTTCGTCCGCCTGGGGCTCGAGTGCGCTGACGTCGATCCCGTTTTCTGACAGGAAACGGGCGTTGCCCAGGGTGATGCGCTTGCCATCCACCGTGCCGATCGCGCCCTTGCCGGTCGGTGAATCAAAGTCGGTGACCTCGGGAAGCGCAATCCCCCTGTCCTTGGCGGCGGCGACCACGGCCAGTGCCAGCGGATGTTCGGACGCCCGCTCCACGCCGGCGGCGAGCCGCAGCACCTCGGTCTCCTGATAGCCTGCCGCGGGAATGATGCGGGTGACCGATGGCCGTCCCTCGGTCAGCGTGCCTGTCTTGTCGACGACCAGCGTGTCGACTTTCTCCATCCGCTCCAGGGCTTCGGCATTCTTGATCAGCACGCCGAGCCCAGCGCCCCGGCCGATGCCGACCATGATCGACATCGGCGTCGCCAGCCCCAAGGCGCAGGGGCAGGCGATGATGAGGACGGCGACGGCGGCGATCAGGCCATGGGCCAGGCGCGGCTCCGGCCCCCAGATACCCCATACTCCAAAGGCAATGAGCGCGATCAGCAGAACGGCGGGCACGAACCATCCCGCGACCTGATCGGCCAGTCGCTGGATAGGTGCCCGCGAACGCTGCGCGTCAGCGACCATCTGGACGATGCGCGCGAGCATCGTGTCGCGGCCGACCTTCTCGGCGCGGATGACGAGCGCGCCGCTCTGATTGATCGTTCCGCCGATGACCACGTCGCCGAGCGCCTTCGTGACCGGCATCGATTCTCCCGTCACCATTGACTCATCGAGCGAGGATCGGCCCTCCTCGACCTTCCCATCGACCGGCACCTTTTCACCCGGTCGAACACGGAGACGATCGCCGACAGCGACCTGGTCGAGCGACACCTCCTCGTCATCCCCGTTCGCGCCAATGCGGCGCGCGGTCTTGGGCGAGAGGTTGAGCAGCGCCTTGATCGCGCCTGAGGTCCGTTCTCGGGCACGTAGCTCGAGCACCTGTCCCAGCAGCACGAGAACGGTGATGACGGCGGCGGCCTCAAAATAGATTGCGACTGTGCCGTCCATCATCCGAAACGCTGCGGGGAAGATCCTCGGAGCGAAGGTTGCGACCACGCTATAGGCCCAGGCCACGCCCGTCCCCATTGCGATGAGCGTGAACATGTTGAGGTTGCGCGTCCGGATGGACACCCAACCGCGTTCAAAGAATGGCCAGCCTGCCCAGAGTACGACCGGGGTTGCCAGCGCGAATTGCAACCATCCCGATAGACGGGCCGGCACAAGATTGTGCAGCGCCGGGAACAGGTGGCTGCCCATCTCCAGCACAAAGACCGGGATGGTGAGCAACAGCGCGATCCAGAAACGCCGGGACATATCCAGCAGTTCGCCGCTTGGCCCGGTGTCTGCCGTCACGAGGTCCGGCTCGAGTGCCATGCCGCAGATCGGGCATGGCCCGGGATGGTCTTGGCGGATCTCCGGGTGCATCGGGCAGGTCCAGATCGCGCCTGGTTGGGCGACCGCCGCCTCTGTGTCACCCGCGGACAAGTAGCGCACCGGGTCGTCGGCAAACTTCGTGCGGCAGCCGGCGCTGCAGAAATGATAGTTCTCGCCGTCATGCGAGGCATGATGTGGCGTTGCCGTGGGATCGACCATCATGCCGCAAACCGGATCCTTGGCCGTCTTCGCGTCGGCGTCGCCGCCGTGTTTGCCCGCGCAGCAGCCGTGCGCACCAGAATTGCTCGCTGGAAGAGGATCAGTCACAGACTCGTCTCCTTATCGACGAAGGTCAATCTGGGGTCTGACATCATGTCAGGGTCAAGCCCGGCCCACATTTATTTTTGCGCGCGTACCTTGGCGCGTTCCCACGTCAGCCGGACAATAGATTGTGGATGGCCGTCGCGGCCTTCGCCGCCTGGCCTGCCGCGACCGCAATTTGATCCAGCCCTTCAACCATGTCGCCGGCAGCAAACAGGCCGCCGACCGTCGTTTGCTGATGCTCGTCAACCACGATGCAACCTGCCGGGCTCAGTTCAGCGCCAGCCATTCGCGCCAGTTCCGAGCGAGGAGAGGTTCCAAGGGCAACATACAGGGTGTCGAACGGGAGCAATTGGCCATCAGTCAAATGGGCGAGCAAATTCTCACCATCGATCGACAAGTCCCGGATTGGCGCGCGTTCGACCGCAATACCGCCTCGAGCCAGATCTGCCTCTTCGGCGTCCGACAGTTGCGAGCCGTCTTGGGCGAGTAAGGTCACGGTGTCGCTGTAGTGGCGAACGAACAGAGCCTCGGCCGCACCATGGTCGGAGCAGCCCAGCACGGCTACTCGCTTGCCGCGGACCTCATAGCCGTCGCAGATCGGGCAATAGCGTATCAGCCCTTGGGCAACGGCTCGATCATGCGTTTCCTGCGCCATTCGCGGTCGATGATTTGTCACGCCTTGGGCAAGTAATATTGTTCGCGCACCGAAGATTTCCGCTTTCGTTTCGACGACGAAACCCTCCTCGGCTTGGTCGATGCGCTCGACCTCTCCGGTGACCAATTCGGCACCGTAGCGGGCGGCATGTTGATGCATGCGAACAAGCAGATTCTCGCCAGAGATACCGTCTGGAAAACCGAGGAGGTTATGTGTCGTCGGGATGGAGGACGCCCGGCCATCGCCAGCATCGATGACCAGCGTAGAACGCAGAAAACGGCCTAGATAGGTTGCGGCTGTCAGCCCTGCGGGACCGCCGCCTATGATTACGCAGTCGTACATGCCTGCCTTTCGCTTACCTCGGTCGTCACTTGTATTACGCGGTAGCCCGCTCCTTCCCTCGAATGCGCGCGCGTTCCTCGAAAAAAAGCAGTAGCTCGTGAGGGGTAAGCCCCGTCGCTGCGTAAATTCAGATGAAGCCCATCGCCAACTGGATGGACAGCTCAGGTGCCCACGGGTCGCAGCGTGGCGCGGGGGCGAGCGGACGTGGCGAAGACGGATTGGAATTACCGATCGCTCTCCATTGTCGCTCGCCCCGCAACAACCACAGGTCGCAACGTCAGGGGGCGACGACACCATCATCGACTGGGGAGAGATGGAGACCTACAGCCCTTTTTCGGTTTCGATGGGCCAGGCGCTTTGGGTGATCATGCTTGTCGCTGGACCCCCGCTGATAATCATGCTCGTGGTCGGGCTTATAATCTCGATGATCCAGGCTGCGACGTCGATCAATGAACAGACCGTGAGCTTCGTCCCCAAGCTCCTGGCGTTCATCTTGTTCCTCGCGCTGTACGGGGTAACCGTTGGCGATCTCCTGATCGACTACACCCGTGACCTGCTGGTGCATATTCCAGACGATATCCGATGACGACTGCCGGTTTTCGTCCGGTACGGCTGCGCAAAAACTGGTCGTATACGGGGCAGAGTGCTAGCCTCGGCGAGGATCGAAGCGAAGGGGGGACGGGGTTTGGCGGACTTTGAATTGCTGGCGCGGGAACTGATCCAACGATGGAAGGAAGACCCGAACGCGACCTATCAAAGCTGGTTTCTATGGGACGAGCGGATCAAGAATTTTCGCTCGATCAGGCGTGGTTTGGCTCAGGTGGTGGCCGAGATCGAAGCCGGTCGGTTTGGCGTGGCCTATCGCGGCTCTTCGCTGGAAACAGTCGTTCATTCGGTCGCCGAGCAAAGACAGATTTTCAAAGGCGCGGATCATGCGTTTCTCTGGAAGCCCAAATTGCGCATCCCCGACATCTATGAAAACCCGGCGAACCAACGCGCGTTCGGCCGATTGCTCGATCATTGCGCTTGCTGCGACACTGCGGAAGAAATCATTGCAGGCATTCACACGATCGAAATCGGCTGAACATCAAGGGGCTTGGGCCAGCGGTCGCCAATCTCCTTTATTTCCTGCATCCAACGCTCGTTCCGCCGTTCAACACGGCGATCGTCAACGGCTATAACAAGCTGACCGGCGGCAAGGTGAAGCTCGGAAGCTGGCACCATTTTCTTGCGATGCGCTCGGGCGTGCTCGACCTGAACGAGCGGTTTCGCGACCTGCTATCGAACGATCTCGGCGCCATTGGCGGCCTCCTGTTCGATATCGGCTCAGGCCGCTACCCGGCGCCGCCGCGCGACGAGGAAGACCAGACCGTGGGATCGTGGACCGCGCGGCTTGAGCAAGCCCGTGCGGAAGCAGAGACGCTCAACAAAGCGATGCAGAAACAGGGGGAGAGTGATCGAACCCATTCGGAAATTCAGGCGTGGCTCCGCGATATCGGTCTGGCGCTGGGGTATGACATCTGGATCGCATCCAACGATCGGGGCCGACTGCATGACGGTGTGCGCCTGGGAGAGGGTTGCCTAGAAAGCTTGCCGGCTTCGATTTCGACATCGACCGGCGCGGACGCCATCCGCCTCATCGATGTTTTGTGGCTGGAGCAGGGCGGCGACCGTGTCGCGGCAGCCTTCGAAGTCGAACATTCGACCTCCATCTATTCGGGCATCGTCCGGATGCTCGATCTTGCCCTCAGCGGCAGCGATCTGCATGCCACCGCAGGATTGTTCCTTGTCGCTCCGGATGCTCGCGAAAGCGAAGTGCGAGCGCAAATCGCAAGGCCAGCATTCAGCCGGATCGCGGACCTGGAAATCGCCTATCTTCCTTATGACGAGCTCGAACGGCACAAGGAGTCGATTTCCCGCTTTGGCTCGGGCTTGAAAGCGATCAAGGCGATTTCGCGCGCCCTGCCGTAATGACCTACATCCCGGATGCAGGCGGGGCCAACAGGCCCAACCAGGCAACGAGGGCAAGAATAGCGATGGCGCATCCGGTCTCGATGGCGAGGCTGCGGCGGAGTGACCCTATCGCCGAGGATGTGTTGCCGGTTTCAATGGCCGCAGCAAGGGAGGGCGTCAGGAAGAAGCGATTGGTGGCGGCCAGCATCAGCATGACGCCGAACAGGATCAGCTTTCCTGCCAGCAGTAGACCGTAGAGACTGGTTAAAAGTGATCCGAGCCTGGACGGTCCGATCAGAATCCAACTGTTGACGAAGCCCGACAGGATAAGCAGCGCCACGACAGCCGAGCCGACCTTTGCAAAGCCATCCAGCGCGCGGTGGGAGAGGTGGATATGATCTATCGCCATGCGGGCGGCAGGGCGGAAAATGAGAAGGCACAAGGCGAATAGTGCTCCTACCCATATGCCTGCGGACCATAGATGGGTGATGTCGGCGCCAAGATGAATCCATCCCCGCAAGCCTTCATCGGCCGCGCCGTGACCGGTCCAGGCCAAGGTTGCGAGAGCGACTGCGGCGGTGACGGACAGCGACCACAGCGCGAAAGCGGGGCGACGCCATCCGACGATGGAAAAATACAGCACGAGCAGGAGGGCCGCGACCCGCACTTGCCAGACTGTGCCGATCGCCGTGCCCGATATCAAAAGATTGACCGTGGCGCGGTCCACCTGATCGAGCGGAACGCCTGCCATTGAGGACGCGAGCACCATCATGCCCAGGATCGATAGTCCGATGCCGGCCAGTGCTATTGTCGCCAAGACCGAGCGGAAGCGCAGGACCGAGCCGGATGCCCGCTCGGTCCCGCGCAACGTATAGAGGCCGAACATCGGCAACCCGAAGAGGAGCATGAGATCGAGGTAAAGGCCTAGCCTGACCGCGATCGCTATGATGTCCGGCACGTTCTTACTGGACCCTGAAGGTATAGCTGCCCTGAATGCGATGTGTGTCGGTAGAAACGACGTGATAGTCGACCTTGTAGGTTCCAACTGCCAACGGCTTGGCCAGCGTAGCGACAAGCGTCTTGCCGTCTGCACCCACGGTCGCCTTGACGCCGTTGATCTTCATTGGCCCCATCTTCATGCCGGGCATTTCGGTCATCGTCAGGTCGATCCCGGAAAATTGCGCGACCAATGCTTCCGAAAAGACGAGCTGGATCCTGGTCGGAGCGGCGACCACGGCATTTGCGGCAGGGGTTGCGCTATTGAGCTTGGGGTGGGCCTGGGCAGCAGTAGCGGTGAGGACAGACGCCGCCATGGCGACGGCAAAAACTGTTTTACGAAACATCGATTTCTCCATGGGCGGCGATACTGCCGACAAAGCGATTTACGCACCGCGTGGCGCGACCCCTCATTTAGCTTCCAAGATTTCTTCAATGTCGGGAGGCCTACGGGTTCGCACCAGAGATCTGCGCGGCCGATGAGGGATGAACGCGCGTCGTGCGTATGCTCAATTGGATGGGTGCGAGATCACCGAGGATCCAGGGACGCATTCTGCTCGGGAGGACGCGATGGAAAATTCGAGGACAGCATGGCTGCGGAGGCATTTTCCAAGCGTAGGCTTTATTGCCGCGACCGGCTTAGTTGGCGGAGCGCTTGCTGGGATCGTCGTGTATGTCGGTGCCTATGACATAGGGGCTGATGCGCCGCACACGAAGCCGGTTTATTGGCTCATAGAGCAGCTCCGTGATCGTTCGATCGCCGTCCGGTCACGCAACGTGAGCGTCCCAGCCAACCTAGCGGACGTGAAACGGCTGCAGAGCGGCGCAGGACTTTACACCGAGATGTGCAGCGGCTGCCATCTCGGGCCGGGTTTGGAAAAGTCGGAGATCAGCCAAGGTCTCTATCCCAGGGCTCCGGAGCTTTTCCGGGAACAGCAGCGATCGGTAAAGGCGCAATTCTGGATCATCAAGCATGGGGTCAAGCTGACCGCGATGCCGGCCTGGGGTAAAACGCATAGCGATGAACTGATTTGGGATATGGTCGCCTTTGTGCGGAAGCTACCGCAGATGACCCCGGCCCAATATCAAGCCGCAATTGCCAGCGCGCCCGAAGACCATGACGCGATGATGAGGGATATGCCCGGCATGAAGAAGACGATGCCATAACGATGTGGTGCTTACCCGGCAGGCGCTGGCAGTCGGGCTCCGCTCAGGACAGCGGTGCTTTGACGGACAGACCGATAGAGGGAACAATGGGCAAGGTGGGTCCGGCGCCAGCGCGCCCTACCAAATAAGAGATCGGATTTTGCGATGAATATGGATTTAGATGGGCTTTTGGCCCGCTTGCGAAACGAACCGGGACATCCGGCCCTTATCGGTCTGGAAGAGGCCGTGTTCAGGCGCATTGCCGCCCTGCCGCAGGTTTCGGCCGCTTCTCAACTCAGGCTCGGCGCGGTGGCCGCCTTTGGCGCGGTGTTGCTCGGTATCGCGAGCAACGGATTCACGCCACCTGCCGAGGCATCGGTAACACTCTCGCCTTTCGGGCCATCCAATCCGCTTGCTCCCTCAACCTTGCTGGCGGGCCCTCGATGAAGCCGAAGCTGCTCGTTCTGATCGCAATCGTCGCCTTCGTTGCGGCCGTTGCGGGGGTGTTCCTGGGTCGCTACTTCTTCCCGCAGCCCAAGGCAGCCGGGGTCGAACTCCACGACGTATTGCACAGCAAGCTGGATCTGGACGACCGTCAGAAGGCTCAAATCGAGCTTCTTGAGCAGCGCTTCGCCGTGCGCCGACGCGCACTGGAGCTCGAAATGAGAGCGGACAATGCGCGTCTCGCAGCCGCGATCGAAACCGAACATGGTAACGGACCGCGGGTGGCGGCGGCCGTCGATCAGTCACATCAGGCCATGGGTGCGCTGCAAAAGGAAACACTTGGTCATATCTTCGCCATGCGCCAGATCTTGCGCCCTGATCAGGCCAAGACCTTCGACCAGGCGGTGGTACATGCGCTCACCGACGATGTACGGTGAGTCTGGATCTTCAGGCGTGCTCCGACGGTGAACTTGCGGCGTTGACGCTCGCGGGTCGGCAGCCAGCCTTCGCGGAGATCATGCACCGACACCAGGCTGCGATATTTCGCTTGGTGCGCGGCCTCGTCGGAAATGCCGAGGACGCGCTTGACCTTACCCAGGACTGCTTTGTATCCGCATTCAGCCATCTGCGAAAATATGATGGTGCGCGGCCGCTACGGGCTTGGCTGTCCCGGATTGCGATCAACAAATGCCGCGATTGGCGGCGCCGACAGAAGGTGCGGCAGCTTTTCACCTTCGGTTCTGCCGCGTCCGACGACGAGATCGAACAAGTGCCGGATGAGGCACCTTCCGCACATGCCAATGCTGACGCGAAAATGCAGCTCAAGCGAATGGCGGCCGCTATCAACGCATTACCTGCTCCATTGCGAGAAGTTCTGTTGCTTCGCACCGTCGAAGGACTGAACCAGTCGGAAGCCGCAACCGCGCTCTCGATCAGCGGCAAGGCGGTAGAGACGCGTCTCTACCGGGCGCGGGCGCGCCTTGCAGAAATCTTGGCCGAGGCGTGAGGGGTGCGTCCCGCTCGCGCGTAAGGAAAGAGAGATACCGCGCTTGAGCGTCTTTGCGGACCCAGAGTGCTGCACGTTGAACAAGGAGACACTATGCCCCCGGTATTGAACCGCCGCGACCTTTTCCGCGGCGCCGCGCTTACGGGCGGTGGCCTGGCTTTGTCGGCCTGGATGCCGGCATGGGCTCAGCCTGTTGCAGCCGGGATCGTGAAGCCGCTCCCGACTGTGAACGGGAACGATATCACGCTCAAGATCGCGCATCAGATGATGATGATCGACGGCCGGGCCAGCCATGCGATCGGGATCAACGGCACTGTGCCTGCGCCCTTGATCCGTTTGCGTCAGGGCCAGACCGTGCGCCTGTCGGTGATCAACGATCTTGAGGAAGACAGCTCGATCCATTGGCATGGCCTGCTCGTGCCGTTCCAGTTCGATGGTGTGCCCGGGATCAGTTTTCCCGGCATCAAGGCTAAATCAACCTTCGTCTATGAGTTCCCCATCGTTCAGGCTGGCACCTATTGGTATCATAGTCATTCGGGGTTGCAGGAACAGATGGGCCATTATGGACCGATCGTCATCGACCCGGAAGGCGAGGATCCGATCAAGTCAGACCGCGAGCATGTCATCGTGCTTTCCGACCATAGCCAGATGCATCCGCACCAGATTTTCAAGAAGCTCAAGCAGGTCGGTGGCGGCTATTTCAACTATCAGCGCCAGACGCTTGCCGGTCTCCTGGCCGGGAAAGATCAACCGCTCAAGGAACGCCTGGACTGGGGCAAGATGCGGATGGACCCCACTGACGTCTCTGATGTCACCGGTTCAACCTACACCTACCTTGTAAATGGGCATGGTCCTCAGGACAACTGGACCGCGCTTTTCAGGCCGGGCGAGCGGGTTCGACTGCGTTTCGTCAACGCCTCTGCTATGACGACATTCAACGTCAGGATTCCCGGCCTCAAACTGACGGTCGTTCAGGCAGACGGCCTCAATGTCAGGCCCGTCGAGGTCGATGAATTCCAGATTGCGGTCGCCGAGACCTATGACGTTATCGTCACGCCAGCGGATGACCGCGCCTATACGCTGGTTGGCGAATCCGTCGATCGGTCGGGCATGGCGCGCGCCACCCTGGCCCCGCGCGAAGGCATGATAGCCGAAGTCCCTCCGCTTCGCAAACGGCCCCTCGCCAATATGAAGGACATGGGCATGGGGGACATGGACATGAGCGGCATGTCCGGCATGGACCACGCAGCGGTGGGACACGACATGGCAGCCGGCGGAGCCGCCGCGGGCGGTATGGCGGGCATGGACATGGGGTCCGGCGCCTCGCCCGGCACGGATAAGACCGCAGGTGGTGCCATGGCCAATATGCCCGGGATGGCAGCGCCTGCTGGTGACGCAATGGGCGGCATGGCGATGGGTGGAATGGGCGGCATGAACATGCGCGACGCCAGCAAAGCCCCGCAGGTCAAGATGGGGCCTGGTGTACAGACGATCTCGCCCGTGCCGATGGATCGCACGGGAGAGCCCGGACAGGGCCTTGAAGATGTCGGGCACCGCGTCCTTGTCTATCGCGATCTCATGGCCGTGGAGCGCAACCCGGATGTCCGGGCGCCCGATCGTGCGATGGAGATCCATCTAACCGGGAATATGGAACGCTATATGTGGTCGTTCGACGGGGTGAAGCTCAGCGACAAGCGCGAGCCCATTCCGTTTATCGAAAACGAAAGGGTCCGCGTCACGCTCGTGAACGACACGATGATGTCGCACCCGATCCATCTTCATGGACATTTTTTCGAGCTGGTGACCGGGCATGGCGAATATTCGCCGCGCAAGCACACGGTCAATGTCGCCCCTGGAGGCAAGGTAAGTTTCGACGTCACCGCAGATGCGGTCGGCGACTGGGCGTTCCATTGCCATATGCTCTACCACATGCATGCCGGGATGATGCGCGTCGTCTCTGTCAGGCCTCGGGGAGAAGCCGCATGAAGTCGCTTCTTCTCCTGATCGGCGCGGCGCCGCTCGCCCTCGCAGTACCGGCCAGCGCACAATCGATGCAAAACATGCCTGGCATGAACATGCCGATGGCTCAGCCGCCAGCAAAGAAGAAGCCTGCGGCCAAGCCGCCACGTCAGGCCAAACGAGCAACCGCCGCGAAGCCGGCTGCCAGACCCGCGCCCGCAAGGCGTAGGGCGCCCGCTGCGAAGCCCAAGCCCGCTATGCAAGGCGTGTCGGGAATGGGCGATATGCCCGGTATGACCATGCCAGCCAGCAAAGCGCCTGCGGCGGCCGATCCGCATGCCGGCCATGACATGTCGAGCATGCCGGGCATGGTGATGCCCGGGTCGACGGGCGGTGCGATGAACCACGATATGCCTGGCATGAATATGCCGGCAGACACGGGCGGTCAGCCGATGCAGCACGACATGTCGTCGATGCCCGGCATGGCGATGGACGGGCAAATGACGGGTCATGGGGCAGGGGGTACGAGCCTTGCGCCTGGCAACGCTCCTGCACCAACGCCTCCGAGCGATCACTATGCCGATCGGGTCTATAAAGACGGCGAGATGGCCGCTTCGCGCACCATGCTGCACAACGAACATGGCGGCAGCACCAGCTCGATGATCCTGTTCAATCTGGCAGAATATCAGGTCCGGAACGGCCGCGACGGCTATCGCTGGGATGGCGAGGCGTGGTTCGGCAAGGACCTCGACCGGCTCGTGGTCAAGACCGAAGGAGAGGGGGCTTTTCGCGAAGGGGTCGACAGTGCCGAAGTTCAGGGGCTCTACAGCCGTGCGCTCGATCCTTACTGGAACCTGCAGGCCGGCGTCCGATATGATTTCAAACCCAACCCGTCCCGAACGTATGCGACGATCGGAATCGAGGGGGTCGCGCCTTACTGGTTCGAAACGGAAGCAGCCTTGTTCTTGTCGAACAAGGGCGAGGTGCTGGGGCGGATCGAGGGCTATTATGATCAGCGCATCACGCAGCGTCTGATCCTGCAGCCCCGCGTCGAACTGAATCTTTCGGCTCAAAATGTGCCTGAGACAAGGATCGGATCGGGGCTGTCCAATGCCGAGCTGGGATTGCGCCTGCGCTACGAGGTCCGCCGCGAATTCGCGCCCTATATCGGTGTTTCCTACGACCGTAAGTTTGGGCGGACGGCGGACTATGCGCGGGCCGATGGGAAGGACGTCAAGGCGACGAGCTTCGTCATTGGCGTGCGGACCTGGTTCTGAGAAGTATCCGGCTCCGCTCTCACGTTGGGGCTAGCCGCGTCCATCGCTGGCTGGCCCTGACTATCGGCGTCCAACTACTGCTGTGGTTTGCCAGCGGTCTGATCATGAGCGTGTTGCCAATTGACCGTGTTCGCGGTGAACATCTCGTGGAGCGTATATCGCCCGCGACGCTGGGTCAGGCGCAATCGCGCGCGCCGCTGGACCTCGTCTTGCGCGCCGCAACCAAGCCCGTGCGCGAAG
Organism: uncultured Sphingobium sp.; assembly: GCA_964562225.1. Lineage (GTDB taxonomy): Bacteria > Pseudomonadota > Alphaproteobacteria > Sphingomonadales > Sphingomonadaceae > Sphingobium. The sequence goes on along the minus strand of CAZLSU010000007.1, from coordinate 42,802 downwards.
TCCGATATCGCCCACTTCTGGGACGCGAGGTTGCCGAAGTCGAACTCGTCGACGGCACGGTAATGCTCCACGATGCCGAGACCGCGAAGGTCATTTCCCCGCTGAATGCTGCCGTGGCTCGCGCGGTGGCGGTGCAAGCCTATCGCGGCACGGCGGCTCAGACGAGCGTGCGCCCGGTTTCGGCGGCCAGCACTGAATATAAGGGCATGCTTCCGGCGTGGCGAGTGGATTTCGCCGATAGCGACGCGACGCATGTCTACGTCGCCCAGAATAGTGGTCGGATCGTTGCCGTCAGAAATGGCACATGGCGCCTCTATGACTTCTTTTGGGGCCTCCACATCATGGATTGGAAGAACCATGAAAACTTCAACACGCCCTGGCTGATGGGCTTTGCCGCAGGGGGTCTCGCGCTGGCGATCGCGGGATCGGCGCTATTGTATTTCCGGTGGCCGCGAAAGCGGCGCCGCAAGGGCTGAATATCGCGGAGAAAATCGGGGCGGGGGCCAAAGGAGACGACCAATGATGAAAAATGCATATTCGAGCCTCGCCCTGCAGACCTTGGTCGGCGGCGTCATCATGTATTTGGTGATGTTCGTTATGATTGATAGCCTGGGGAGCTTCTACAATAACCTCAATATGCTCTACATGACGTTGATGATGGTTGCGCCGATGGTGGTGCTGATGATCCTCGCGATGGGCCATATGTTTCCGTCGAAGACCGCAAACATGGCCCTTCTGATTGGTTCGGTGGCGATATTTGCCGGATCATTCGCGCTCATTCGCACGCAAACTACGATCGGTGACACGGCTTTCCTCCGTTCGATGATCCCGCATCATTCGGGAGCGATCCTAATGTGTCGCGAGGCGTCCTTGAAAGACCCGGAAATCGTCCGTCTGTGCGGCGGCATCGAGGAATCTCAGCGCCGCGAGATTGATGAGATGAAGGCTATTCTAGCTCGCAAGTAGATTTCGCAATTCATTCTCGGAAATTTTTGCAGCCTGGCGAGGGCAATGGCGCGCTCGTGCGTATTAACAATGCGGGGCGCTGAGGAGAGAATTGTGAAGAAAATAGTCGCCGTCATGATCGTCGGATTGTTGACCACACCCGCGATCGCGCAAATGCAGGGCATGGATCATTCCAAGATGGACATGGGCCAGATGATGAACCCCACGGCAGCCAATCCGTACCCGCCGGCCGAGATGGAAATGCATCAGAAGATGATGTCTGCCATGGGCGGCGATGCGACGGAAACCTGGGTTCGCAAGATGATCGAGCATCATCGCGGCGCGATTGCGATGTCACGCATTGTTTTGCGCGACAGCAAGGATGCGCAGGTTCGAATGATGGCGAACAAAGCGATTACCGAGCAAACGCGCGGAGTGGGCGAGCTTCAGGGTTGGCTGAGAGCTCACCACAAGCGCGCACAGTAGAGCCTTCCCTCGCCCTTGGGCGGGGGAACCAACAAGGGATCCTATGACACTCAAATTTGCCCTCGCTGCGTTAATGGCAGCCCTCTCCGTCGCTAGCGCCGAAGCTGCGCCTATCGTCATGCATCGTGACCCCGGTTGCGGTTGCTGCGAACAGTGGGCGGCCCAGGTGCGCAGACAATTTGGACAAAGCATCAACATCGTCGACGACCAGCAACGCGGCCGCTTTCAGCACGCTCAAGGCGTGCCCTCTGCGCTGGCATCATGCCACACTGCAATTATCGATGGCATGGTTTTCGAGGGCCACGTTCCCATTGCCGACATGAAGCGCGCGCTCGCGAAGCGCCCGAAGGGTGTAAAGGGACTGGCCGTGGCTGGCATGCCGCTGGGTTCACCGGGGATGGAAATCGCTGGCCAGAAGCCCCAACCCTATAGCGTCATCGCATTCGGATCGGCCGGCCAGACGATATTTGCCCGGCATGGCGGGTGACCACCTTATTGCTCTTTCCTTCCGCGAAGCGTAAGAAATAACGGCTGTGAAACGTGCTCTGCAACTTCTTCTCCTGTTGGGAGCGATGGTTGGTCTGATCGGTCAGGCTGCGGCATATGCGTCTGCGCCGGTCGTAGTTTCCGCGCCGATGGCGATGGCGGGGATGAGTGCCGACTGCATGAAAGCTATGGCTCAAGAACAGCAGCCTGCCGGCAAGCCCTGCAAGGGGCTGACACTGGATTGTATCGCAGCAATGGGCTGCGTCGTTCCGATCGTTCTTCGGGATGCGCCTCCAGTCCCGTCGTCACCCGATTTGCATCAGGCGATGGCATTTTGGACCACGACGACGACGCTGCATGGCAGTGATCTAAAGCCTGAGCCCGAACCTCCCACTTTCCTTGGCTGATCGACTTCGGCCGTAAGGCTGGCAGTCTGCGTACCTCGGCTCGCAGCGCCAGACCTACGGCTAAACCACGATTATTTGCCAAAGGAATAGTATCATGAAGACGTTCAAGATTACGGCCGCCATCATTGCGGCTGCCGCCTCCGCGTTCACGATTGCCCCGGCGTTTGCTCAGGGCGATGCACCGTCTCACCAAGGCCATTATGAGTGGCGCAGCACACCGCAATATGGGCCTCGCGCACCCCTCGCGGCGCAGCGGCGGGTCTGGGTGCCGGATGCTCCGCAGATGGCCAACTGCAACTGTGACATGATGAAGATGAGTGCGGCAGACTGCATGAAGGAGATGCATGGCATGATGTCTCGTTCCGGCGCTGCAGCCAGCTAGGATCAGGTCCTGGCTGGATCAGTCCCCCCTGACGGTCAGGTCTGAGATGCCGGTGGAACGGTCTGTCCGCTACGCCGGCATCGCTGCGTCCTCATCGTTCGGAGCTCATTCAGCCTGATCTTTCGATCAGGAGAAATTGATGCGCTTTTTATTTTATGCGCCGCTTCTGGCGGTTGCCCCCGGCATGGCCTCTGCCGAGCCTCTAACTTTCCATGCTGCAATTGAGCGTGCGCAGCAACAGGCACCGTCGATCAAGGCCAAGGCGCTTGGGACCGACGCCGCGCGGGCTGCACGCCCTGGCGCTGGCGCGCTGCCCGATCCGACGCTCGGCGTGAGTGTCGAGAGCTTCCCGATCTCGGGGCCACTCGCGTTCGAGCCGCAGCGGGACGATTTCACAATGGCGCGGGTCGGCGTGTCTCAGGACATCCCCAATCTCGCCAAGCGGCACGCCCAGCAAGCGCGCGCTGATAGTGACATCAAGGTGGCCGAAGCCGACACCGCGGTCGAGGCCCGCACGGTCGAGGTCGGAGTGGCGCTCGCCTGGATCAATCTGGCCTATGCCGAACGCAGGCTTGCGGCTCTTGACGGTGTTCTGTCTCGCCTTGAGCGCGTGGTGGGAACGACGCCGGGCGCGGTCGCCTCGGGCACCGCGCGCCCAGCGCAGACCTTGGCGGGGCAGCAGGCTGTCGCGGCCATGCGGGACCGCCGCAGCGAACTGGTGTCGAATGTCGCGCGGGCACGGGCAATGTTGACCCGCTGGACCGGCGATCCAGCTCCTGAGGTTGCCGGGCCGATTCCGGACTTTGTCGTCGATGCGGTCGCTCTGCGGGCGGGACTCGACGGACATCCTTCCATCCGGATGTCCGTGGCCCAGGCTGGGCAGGCGGATGCGGATGTACGCCTGGCCGAGGCAGGCCGGCGCTCCGACTTCGGCGTCAATCTTGCTTATCAACGTCGTGATCCGCGCTTCGGCGATTATGTCTCGGCCGGCGTGACGATCAGCCTGCCGTTTTTCACCCGCAATCGTCAAAATGCCGGGATCGCGGCTGCTCAGGCGAATGCCGGGCGGGTTCTGGCTGAACGTGAAGCCTTCCGGCGGGCGCTCGCCGCGGACCTTGATGCCGAGCTTGCCGACCATGTCATGCATCACGAGCAATGGATGCGCGCGCGGGACACGCTGCAGCCTCTCGCCGAACAGCGCGTGAAATTGGAAACAGCCAGCTATGGTGCCGGACGCGCCAGTCTCGTCGATGTCGCGGACGCCTATGTCGCTCTCGCCGATGCGACTCTGACCACCCTTGATCGTGAAGCCAAGGTCGCCGCGGACGGAGCCGGCTTAATCTTCACCTATGGAAGCGAACTGCGATGAGTCAGGTAACAATAACTCGCGGTCGCCTCCTTGGTGTCGCTGCCCTTCTTGCGCTCGCCGCTGGCGGGATCGGTTTCACCGTGGCCGAATGGAGGGGAGGAGCACCCGAAGGGGCGAGCTTAAAACCGCCAGCACGCAAGATTCTTTACTGGTATGATCCAATGATCCCTGCCGAACATCATGATGGTCCGGGCCTGTCATCGATGGGAATGCAGACAATCCCGCGCTATGCGGATGAGGCAGGGGGAGGCGCATCTCCGCCGGGAATATCGATCGACCCTTCCGCGTCGCAGAGCCTTGGACTTCGCACCGTCGCGGTTCGCCGGGGCAGTTTGGCGAGCAGCCTCACCGCCACGGGTACGATCGACTTCAACCAGCGCGACGTCGCGATCGTACAGGCGCGCGCGGGAGGGTTCGTCCAGAGGGTCTATGGTCGCGCGCCAGGAGACGTGGTGGGCGCTGGCGCCCCGCTTGCCGACATTCTCGCTCCGGAATGGGGCGGTGCACAGGCGGAATTTCTTGCGGTCCGTCGCACCGGGAATGCGGCGCTCACCCAGGCAGCGCGCCAGCGGCTCGTGCTGCTTGGCATGCCCTCGGGCACGATCGCATCTGTCGAGCGTACGGGACGGCCGCACAATGTCGTCACCATCTCCACCCCGACCGGCGGGGTGATCAAGGCATTGGACGTCCGGACCGGCATGACGATGACGGCAGGGCAGACGCTTGCCGAGGTCAACGGCCTGGGAACGGTCTGGCTCAATGCCGCCGTGCCCGAAGCGATCGCCGGGCCACTTAAACCCGGACAAAGCGTACAGGCGACACTTGCCGCATTTCCCGGTGAGACGTTGTCGGGCCGTGTCTCGGCGATCCTGCCGCAGACCCAGGCGGACAGCAGGACGCTCACCGTCCGGATCGAGCTGCCCAATCGCGGCGGGCGTCTGCGTCCCGGCATGTTCGCCACAGTCTCGCTCGGCGGCAGTACGCAGCCTGCGCTGCTGGTGCCCTCCGAAGCGCTGATCCGTACCGGCAAGCGGACCTTGGTAATGCTTGCGCTCGACAAGGGGCGCTACCGGCCCGCTGAGGTGCAGACCGGCCGTGAAGCCGGCGATGACACCGAAATCCTGGCGGGTCTGAGCGAGGGCGAGAAGATCGTCGCTTCGGGCCAGTTCCTGATCGATTCTGAGGCGAGTCTCTCGGGTGTGGAGGCGAGGCCGATCGGCGGTGCTGCTGCGGCAAAATCCGCCTCAACCGCTGCTCTATATGAGACTGTCGGCAAGATCGAACAGATCACCGCCACTTCGGTGACACTCAGCCATGGGCCGGTGCCCGCCATCGGCTGGCCGGCGATGACGATGACCTTCCAGCTTCCCGACCCCAAGATCGCGCGGGGCCTGAAGACCGGCGACCGCGTGCGTTTCGGCTTTGATCGGCCGCCTACGGGACCGACTGTTCGGCGCATGACCAAGGTGGCGGGCCAGTGATCGCCCATCTTATCCGCTGGTCGGTCAGGAACCGCTTCTTCGTCCTGATCGGCGTACTGGCCCTCATCGGCGTGGGTGTCTGGGCGGTGCGATCGACCGCGATCGATGCGCTGCCGGACCTCTCCGACACGCAGGTCATCATCCGCACCTCCTATCCCGGACAGGCGCCGCAGATTGTCGAGAATCAGGTTACCTATCCGCTCACTACCACGATGCTCTCGGTGCCGGGCGCGAGGACCGTGCGCGGATATTCCTTCTTCGGCGACAGCTTCGTCTATGTGATCTTCGAGGACGGCACCGATCTCTATTGGGCGCGCAGCCGCGTGCTCGAATATCTCAACCAGGTGCAGGGACGGCTACCGGCCAGCGCCCGCAGCGCGCTTGGTCCCGATGCGACCGGCGTCGGTTGGGTCTATGAATATGCGCTTGTCGACCGGACCGGTCGCCACGATCTGTCGCAGCTTCGTGGATTGCAGGACTGGTTCCTGCGCTATGAGTTGAAGACCGTGACCGGCGTCGCCGAGGTCGCAAGCATCGGCGGGATGGTGAAGCAGTATCAGGTGCTACTCGATCCGGTGAAACTCGCTGCCTATGGCGTCACCCATCAGCAAGCCGTTCAGGCGATCAGCCAAGCCAATCAGGAATCGGGCGGCTCGGTGCTGGAGATGGCCGAGGCCGAATATATGATCCGCGCCTCGGGTTATCTGAAGACGCTCGACGATTTCCGCGCGATCCCGCTGAAGACCGCGGCCGGCGGCGTGCCTGTACGATTGGGCGACGTCGCCACCATCCAGATCGGCCCGGAGATGCGGCGCGGCATCGCCGAGTTGAATGGCGAGGGCGAAGTCGCCGGCGGCGTTGTCATCCTGCGTTCGGGCAAGAATGCCCGCGAGACGATCGCGGCGGTCAAGGACAAGCTCACCGACCTGAAGAAAAGTCTGCCGCTCGGCGTCGAGGTGGTGACGGTCTATGATCGTTCGCAGCTCATCGACCGCGCTGTCGAGAATCTCACCCACAAGCTGATCGAGGAGTTCATCGTCGTCGCGATCGTCTGCGGCCTGTTCCTTTGGCACGTCAGATCGGCGCTGGTCGCGATCCTTACCTTGCCCTTGGGGGTGCTGGCCGCATTTGCCGTGATGCGGTTCCAGGGAGTGAATGCCAACATCATGTCGCTCGGCGGCATCGCCATCGCCATCGGCGCGATGGTCGATGCCGCCGTCGTCATGATCGAGAATGCCCATAAGAAGATTGAGCACTGGGAACAGGATCACCCGGACGCGCATCTTGATGGCGAGATGCGGTGGATCGTCATCACAGAGGCCGCCGCAGAGGTTGGCCCGGCGCTGTTCTTCAGCCTGCTGATCATCACGCTCTCCTTCATTCCCGTGTTCACACTCGAGGGACAGGAGGGGCGGCTGTTCGCACCTCTCGCCTTCACCAAGACCTACGCGATGGCGTCGGCGGCAATCCTGTCGGTGACATTGGTGCCGGTGCTGATGGGTTTGCTCATCCGGGGGAAGATCCCACCCGAGCAGTCCAATCCGGTCAATCGGTGGCTGACCAACCTCTACCGACCCGCGCTCGACTGGACGATGCAGCGGCCGAAGACGGTACTGCTGATCGCGGCGCTCGCTTTTGCGACCACAGCGTGGCCGCTCACGCGCCTTGGCGGTGAGTTTATGCCGAACATGGACGAAGGCGACCTGCTCTACATGCCCTCGGCATTGCCTGGGCTGTCGGCGGCCAAAGCCTCGCAATTGCTTCAGCAGACCGACCGGCTGATCAAGACCGTGCCCGAGGTCGAGAGCGTATTCGGCAAAGCCGGCCGCGCCGAGACCGCGACCGATCCCGCGCCGCTCGAAATGTTCGAGACCACCATTCAGTTCAAGCCCCGTGACCAATGGCGACGAGGGATGACACCGGAGAAGTTGGTCGAGGAACTCGACCGAACGGTGAAGCTGCCTGGCCTCGCAAATGTCTGGGTGCCGCCGATCCGTAATCGCATCGACATGTTGGCGACCGGGATCAAGAGCCCGATAGGGGTCAAGGTATCGGGCGCCGATCTCGCCCAGCTCGATCGCATCGCCCACGACATTGAGACCGTCTCAAAGACCGTGCCCGGCGTCAGTTCTGCGCTGGCCGAACGGCTGACCGGTGGGCGCTATGTCGATGTCGATATTGACCGCGCCGCAGCGGCGCGGTTCGGGCTCAACATTACCGACGTGCAATCGATCGTCTCGGGCGCGATCGGCGGCGAGACGATCGGTGAGACTGTCGAGGGGCTGGCCCGCTATCCGATCAGTGTCCGTTATCCGCGCGAACTGCGCGACAGCCTCGAAGGGCTGCGAACACTGCCGGTCCTGACCCCGTCGGGGCAGCAGATCACGCTCGGTACGGTAGCGAAGGTTTCGGTCGCTGAAGGGCCGCCGATGCTCAAGACCGAAAATGCCCGGCCATCGACCTGGGTCTATGTCGATGTCCGCGGCCGCGATCTCGCCTCTGTGGTCGGCGACCTCCAGCGTGCGGTCGCGAAACAGGTGAAACTCACGCCCGGCGTCAGCATCGCTTATTCTGGCCAGTTCGAATATCTTGAGCGCGCCGTCGCCAAATTGAAGCTGGTCGTGCCGGCGACGCTGCTGATCATCTTCGTGCTGCTCTACATGATCTTCGGCCGGTTCGATGAAGCCGCCTTGATCATGGGTACGTTGCCGTTTGCGCTCACCGGCGGAATCTGGATCCTCTATCTGCTCGGCTTCAACCAGTCGGTCGCGACGGGTGTCGGGTTCATCGCGCTGGCCGGTGTCTCCGCCGAGTTCGGCGTGGTGATGCTGATCTACTTGAAAAATGCGCTTGAGGAGCGCGGTGACGATCCTGATGCCGATCAGGTCGAAGCGGCGGTGCGCGAAGGTGCGCTGTTGCGCGTCCGCCCCAAGGCAATGACGGTCGCGGTCATCCTCGCCGGCCTGCTGCCGATCTTGCTGGGATCAGGGGCTGGCTCAGAGGTGATGAGCCGGATCGCCGCGCCGATGATCGGCGGCATGCTGACCGCGCCGCTCCTCTCGATGTTCGTCCTGCCCGCCGCCTATCTGCTGCTCCGGCGGCGACGGGCAGAACCCCTCCACCAACCTGTTTAACCTGCAAGGAGAAGACCATGCACTATGCCCGACTGACCATCGCCCTCAGCCTCGCCGCGCTGACCGCCGCGTGCGGCAAGAAAGCGGAAACGCCGGTTGCGGCCGAGACCAGCCAGGCAGTGCCTGCCACCGCAGCCATGAGCGGCGACATGGGCAATATGGCGATGGCGCCTGCTGCCAGCACGGCAATCAAGGCTAAGGGCCATGGCACGGTCACCGCCATCGACAAAACCGCAGGCATGATCACTCTGGATCATGGCGCGATCCCCGAAGCCAAATGGCCAGCGATGACAATGGCGTTCAAGGCCGCGCCGGCGATCACGGATGCTGTGAAGGTCGGCGACAATGTCGATTTCGACCTTACGCTTGTTGGCAGTGCCGGTGAGGTGACGGCAATCCAAAAGAAGCCTTGAATGGCCAATTTTATGAGGGCCATTAAAGCGTAATTAACCTCGTTCCTTCACGCTTCAGCTATGAGAAAAAAGAGAGCTGGGCGCGAAACGCGGATCAAGTTCAGGAAAACTGCGCGGTGGCGGTTGTGATTGCCACAGCCTTTGGCTGCGTGGCGCTGTTGAGCGTCGTGAGTTGGCCATTTTTCAGTGACTATCGAACGGTGGTCAAGATCCAGAGCGCGGGTGCTGCCGCATTCGCGCTCTATTTCCTGATGCTGGGCTCGCCCACTGCTGCGATAGCCTGCCTCATTTCATGCTCACAGCTCGTCATTTCCGCGTCAGTGCGCGATCGCTATGTGGTTACGAGACTTTATGGAGCGTCTCTTATTCTGTTGGCCTGCCTCTCGGTCGTGACGTGGCACGGCATAGCGTCGGCCTTGGCATTTGCCGGCAGTGCATTGGGCAGTCTCGCACGACTGCAGACCTCAACCACGCGGATGAAAGGCCTTTTCCTCATCGGCGCACCATTTTGGTTTGCCCATAATTTGATGGTCGGAGCCTTGTTCGCATTGGGCACGGATCTTGTCTCGCTTACCTCGAACATGGCAAACTTACTGAAATTCATGGCCGGGCGACGGCGCAGCGCCGTTGAGGACAGGAGTTTTGGCCGATCACCCTGTCGAAATCTGCCTCTACGCAACCCGCGCGGACAAAATATTGACGTTCGTCAGATTCTGACGATCGCGCGACAAAGCTAAAGATATTTCGAAATCGTGCGGAACTCCTCGACCGCCGATCCGACACCATCGCTTACTTCGGCATGGGCGAGGCAGTGATCGATATGGTCGTTGATCAGCGCTCTCTTCGCGCTGGCGACCGCCTTTTCGACGGCATGGAGCTGCTGGGCAACATCGACACACGACCGCCCGGCTTCGATCATTTCGACGATGCTCCGCAGATGACCGCCCGCTCGGTTGAGCCGCTTAACGATCGCGGGGTGACTTTCGTGCCTGTGTTCCGTCATCCGCAAACTCCATGCAACGCGCTGCATGGCTTTACATATCCTCCCTAGGGGGATAGTTCAAGCGTTGCTGATATCCCCCATGGGGGATGTATCCGACTCGAACTGGATCAACGCAACGTGCTCTCCGTCCTAGCGAACCGTACATACCGTCACCTGTTCCTTGCCCAGGTCATCGCGCTCGTCGGCACGGGGCTGGCGACGGTGGCGCTCGGCCTGCTGGCCTATGACATTGCCGGGGGCAGCGCGGGCGCGGTGCTCGGCACGGCGCTTGCAATCAAGATGGTCGCCTATATCGGCGTCGCCCCGGTCGTGGGTGCCTTCGCCGACCGTCTGCCGCGTCGCGCCTTTCTTGTCAGCATGGATCTTGTGCGAATGGCTGTGGCAGTCTGCCTGCCGTTCGTTAGCCAGGTTTGGGAGGTCTATGTCCTAATCTTCGTGCTGCAATCGGCCTCCGCTGCGTTCACGCCGACCTTCCAGGCAACCATCCCCGATATTCTACCCGACGAGCGCGACTATACCCGTGCGCTGTCATTGTCGCGGCTCGCCTATGACATGGAGAGCCTGACCAGCCCGATCCTCGCTGCCGGGCTGCTGACGGTCATCAACTTCCACTGGCTATTTTCGGGAACGGCGATCGGGTTTCTGTGCTCGGCGCTGCTCGTCGTGACGACGGTCCTGCCGCGTGCGGCGAAATCAGAACCAAGAAGTGGGGGAATCTACGCCAAGACCACGCGGGGTACGCGCATCTATCTGAAGACGCCGCGCCTGCGGGGGTTGCTGGCGCTGACCCTTGCTTCAGCTGCGGCCAGTTCGATGGTCATCGTCAACACGGTGGTCATCGTGCGCGGCAATCTCGGCCTCACGCAGCGCGATGTTGCCTTCACCCTTGCGGCTTTTGGCGCAGGCTCGATCCTTGCCGCGCTGACCCTACCACGCATCCTCGATCGGGTTGCCGATCGTACGATCATGATTGGGGCTGCGGCAGCAATGACGATCGGTCTCGCCCTTCTGGCGGTGCTCACGGCAAGCTTTGGGGCAGCGCCCGGTTATTGGCGCATGATCCTGATCGGCTGGTTCATACTCGGGATCGCCTATTCGATGAGCGTGACGCCATCGGGCCGATTGCTTCGACGGTCGGCTAATGCCGACGACCGTCCGGCCTTGTTCGCTGCTCAATTCGCGCTCAGCCACTGCGCCTGGCTGATCTGCTATCCCCTGGTGGGTCTGTTGGGCGCCAGCATCGGGCAGACAGCGGCCTTTGCGGCAATGGCGGTGATCGCGGCCGTCGGAACCCTGGCCGCATCGTGGCTTTGGCCCAGCGCAGATCCCGATACGGTGAACCATGATCATGCGGATCTCGTGCCCGATCATCCCCATCTACGTGGCGATCACGGCACGGTCCGGGAGCATGCGTTCGTCATCGACGATCTCCATCAGCGCTGGCCACGCCCATGACTTTCATCTCGACTGTCATGATCCCTGCCTTGCGGCGCGCTTGTGGACCGGCCGTGTTCGCGATACCCGTAACGACATGACAGCATCGTCGGTCAGATTGCGCGCTTCGGTGCGGGCCTGTGCCCGCATGCGCCTTTTTGCGCTCTCGGCGATTCTGGCGCTGTTCGGGATGCTGGCGCTTGCCACCTGGCATGACGCTATGCCGCACGTCCATGATGCCGAGCATGTCATCAGCGTCGATCGGGATCATCATGATCACGCCCCGGCCGAGCAGCCGGACACACCCGACCTGATGCATCTGGCGGCTCATGCGGTGCTCCAGACAATCGATGTGCCTGCGCAGGCTGTGGTTGTTGCGCTGTTGAAGCCTGTCACCGCAATCTGGGCGCGCGAACCCGCCGAGGCGGCGCGGTCCATCGCACCTTCGTCAATTCTGCGTCCCCCGCGAGGCTGAATTCACGCGCTTAGCGCGTGCCGTCATTGCAGCCTTTTTTGGGGATAAGAATATGAGAGCCTTTATAGGCCGGCTGTCGCGTCGCGTGGTGTCCGGCATGATGGTCGCGACCTGCGTCGCTGCGCTGTGCGCACCCGCACAGGCGCAAGTGGCGCCGCCGTTCGCTACACTGCTACGCCAGACCGCCGAGGCGCCTCGGCGCATCGAAAGCGAAGCTGAGGTCCGCCGGTCCGAAGGTCTTGCACGCCAGGCGCGCGCCCGACCCAATCCGACGATCGGCATTCTCACTGAGAATGTCGCGGGATCGTCTCCCTATCGCGGGGTCGATCGCGCCGAGACGACGCTGCAATATAGCCAGCCGCTGGAAATCGGCGGCAAGCGTTCGGCGAGGATCGCAGCCGGAAAGGCCGGCGTCGCCGCGTCCCGCGCCCGCGATCGTGATGCGAAGATCCGCTACGCTTATGATCTTGCACGCGCTTATGCAGCGGCGGACGTCGCAGACCAGAGGATAATGCTGGCCGAAGGCGAGGTCGAGCAAGCGCAGAATATCCTGCGCGCCGCTCGCGTGCTGGTCGATGCCGGCAAGGAAGCGCGGCTGCGCGCCCTGCAAGCAGAGGCCGCGCTGAACGCCGTCAGCGCCGATCTTGAGGGGGCGAAAGCGGATCGCATTGCGGCCTATGCCCGCCTCTCCGCACTCGCCGGCGTCGAGGAGACCTTCACCGGCTTGTCGGAATCGCTCCTGACCGTGCCGGTCGCGGCACCGGCTTATGGCCCCGTCGATCCGATGACGAGTTCGTCCTTTCTTGCCGCGCAGGCAGAGCGGGAGGCTGCCGAGCGCCGCCTGACCGCCGAACAGAAGCGGGCAATCCCCGATGTGACGGCAATCGTCGGCGTGCGGCGCCTCGATTATGAAAATGCGACCGCACTGACGGCGGGCGTCTCGATCCCGCTCAACATCTTCGATCGCAATCGTGGCAATATCGCCGCTTCGCAAGCAGAGGCACAGGCCGCCGCCGCAAGATTGGCCATGGCGCGTAACGATGCGATTGCCGAAGCCCGCGCGGCCGGGGCGCAGATTGCGGCCGCACAGTCGCGGGTTGCCGCAGCGGAGGCATCGCAACGCACCGCCGAAGAAACCTATCGTCTCGCTCGCATCGCCTATGAGGCTGGTAAATCCCCGCTCGTCGAATTGTTGAACGCCCGCCAAGGCCTTGGCGCGGCACGCGGGATCGTCCTCGACGCCAAAGTGGCCAGTTTCGAGGCGCGCGCGCAGCTCGCCCGTCTTCAGGGCCGCACCCTTTCCGGAGATGAGATCCAATGAACCCCGAACGCAACAAGCTTTATGCCGGGGCCGCGATCGGTCTTGTCCTCGCCGCCCTTGCCGGTTTCGGTGTCGCCAGGATGACTGGCCCGTCCGCACCGACAGCCGAGACGGAGGCGGCCGCCTCCGCCGCTCCAACCGACACGGTCGTGATCGCCCAGGATGATATCAAGACCTCGGGGATTGGCCTTGCACAAGCGGCAGCCGGTGGCGTCGCCGGCATCATCCTCGCCAGTGCCACCGTCGAGGCAACGCCTGACGCCGAAGCGGTGCTCACTGCCCGGGCAGCGGGCACCGTTACCCGGATCTTCAAGCGGATCGGTGATCCGGTCAGCGCGGGCGAAACGATCGCCATTGTCGAGAGCCGCGATGCGTCGGCGATCGCCGCCGATCGCAGTACGGCTGCCGCAAGGGTTACGCTTGCAAGCCGACAACTGGCGCGCGAGCGAATACTGCTCAATCAAGGGGTGTCGCCCCGGGCAGACTATGAGACCGCCGAAGCCAATCTGGCGGTCGCTCAGGCCGAAGCCCGGCAAGCGAGCGCTGCCGCCAGCGCGGCAAAGGTCTCGCGCGACGGCAGGTCGGTTGCGGTGGTCAGTTCGATCTCCGGCCGTATAACATCCGCACCCGTCAATCTCGGCGCGTTTGTGCAGGCCGAGACCGAGCTGTTCCGTGTCGCCGATCCGCGCCGCCTTCAGATCGAGGCGAGCATGCCGGCAGCGGACGCATTGCGTGTGAAGGCGGGTGACAGGGTCGATCTGATGACCAACAACGGCCAGAAAGTGGAAGGCCAGGTCCGCTCGGCGACCGGCGTGGTCGATCCGCAGACGCGGCAAGCGACGGTGGTCGTGACACCAAGCGGAGGCGGCGGCCTGATCGCGCCCGGTCAACTCGTTCAGGCGCGTATCTTCGCCAGCGGCGGCGATGCGGCCTCCGGCGTGAATGTGCCGCAGGATGCGGTCCAGACGCTAGGGGATCGCTCGGTGGTGTTCGTGCGAACCCGCCAGGGGTTTAAGGCGCAGACCGTGCGGGTTGGAACGCGCAGCGGCGGCATGGTCGAGATTGCCTCGGGCCTCCCTGCAAACACGGTGATCGCCACCACCAATACCTTCCTGCTCAAGGCCGAGCTTGGCAAGGAGTCGGCGGAATGATCGCGCGGATTTTAGGGCTCTCGGTCAGAGCGCGATGGGCCGTTGTGTTCATCACCTTCCTCGTCGTCCTGTTCGGTGCCTGGCAGATCACCCTGCTGCCGATCGACGCGGTCCCGGACGTCACCAACCGCCAGGTCCAGATCAACAGCTTCGTGCCGACCCTCGGACCGGTCGACATGGAGAAGCAGGTCACCTTTCCCGTCGAGACAGCGCTTGCCGGTATTCCCGGTCTGCAGACGACCCGCTCGCTCACGCGTAACGGGTTCAGCCAGGTCACCGCGGTCTTCAAGGACAGCACCGACATCTATTTTGCTCGGCAGCAGGTGACCGAACGGGTCGCTCAGGCCAAGGACAGCTTGCCTGCTGGCGTTCAACCCCAACTCGCGCCGCTCACGACGGGTCTGGGCGAGATCTTCATGTTCAGCGTCGCGTTCGAACATCCCGACGACAAGGGCGTTAAGGTCGTCGACGGTCAGCCCGGCTGGCAGTCCGATGGTTCCTATCTGACGCCCGAGGGCGAGAAACTGACCACGGTGGTTGCCAAGGCCGCTTATCTGCGAACGGTCCAGGATTGGATCATCAGGCCGCAAATGCGCACCGTGCAGGGTGTTGCCGGTGTCGATTCCAACGGCGGCTATGTGAAGCAATATGTCGTCGAGCCGAATCTGACCGCGCTTGCATCCTATGGCGTCTCGGTCACTGACCTCGCCGACGCGCTCGAACGATCGAACCTGTCGGCGGGCTCCAACTATGTCCGCCGTGCCGGCGAATCCTTTCTCGTTCGCGCCGACGCGCGGCTGCGCTCGGTCGCCGACATAGAAGAGGCGGTGATCGCCACGCGTGCCGGCGTCCCGGTGCGCGTGAAGGACGTCGGCCAGGTCGTCATCGGGGGCGCGGTGCGGACCGGATCTGGCAGCGTCGGCGGGTCAGAAGCAGTCATCTCGACTATCCTGATGCTCACTGGCGAGAACAGCCGCATCGTCGCCAATCGCGTCGCCGACAAGCTGGTCGAAATCAACAAGACGTTGCCGCCGGACGTTGTCGCAAGCCAAGCCTATAACCGCTCCAAGCTGGTCAATGCGACCATCGCCACGGTCGAGAAGAATCTGGTCGAAGGCGCACTGCTCGTCATCGTCGTGCTGTTCCTGCTGCTCGGCAACATCCGCGCGGCGCTCATCACCGCAGCCGTGATTCCGATCACGATGCTGATGACCGCTGCGGGCATGAATGAGCTGGGTGTTTCGGGCAATCTGATGAGTCTCGGCGCGCTGGATTTCGGCCTGATCGTCGACGGCGCGGTCATCATCGTCGAAAACGCGCTCCGGCGCCTCGCCGAGCGGCAGCACCGCGAAGGCAGGCTGCTGACACGGACCGAACGTCTCGCTGAAACCACTCACGCCGCGCAGGAGATGGTCCGGCCAACCGTCTATGGCCAGGCCATCATCTTCCTCGTGTTCATACCTTTGCTCACCTTCCAGGGCGTGGAGGGCAAGACGTTCGCACCGATGGCGATCACGCTGATGCTGGCGCTGGCCAGTGCGTTCATCCTGTCGATCACGTTCGTGCCAGCGATGGTCGCGTTGCTCGTGATCGGCAAGGTCAGCGAGACCGAGGTCAGATCGATCCGCTGGTTCAAGGAGAAGTATCAGCCGGCGCTCACCCGCGCCGTGGCGCGGCCAATGCCGTTCATCCTCGGTGGCGTAGGCGTGTTTGCTGCGGCCGTTTTGCTGTTCGGCACGCTTGGACAAGAGTTCATGCCGCAGCTCGACGAGAAGGACATCACGGTCACCAATTTCCGTATTCCGTCCGCCTCAATCGACCAGTCGACCGCGATGCAGCTCCAGATCGAAAATGCACTCAAGACGTTGCCCGAGGTGGCATTGGTCTTTTCCAAGAACGGCAACGCCGATCTGGGCACCGATCCGATGCCGCCTAATGCGTCCGATACCTATGTCATCCCAAAGCCCGAAAAGGAGTGGCCCGCCGAGGTCAAATCCAAGGAGGACATCCTCCGACGGATCGAGGAACGGATGAAGCCGTTGATCGGCAACCGCACCGAGATCCAGCAACCGATCCAGATGCGGTTCAACGAGCTTATCGCGGGCGTTCGCTCGGACGTGGCGGTCAAGCTCTATGGCGACGATCTCGATGCCATGAGCGAAGCGGCGGGCCGGATTGCAACCGCACTTCGGGCAATCCCGGGCGCGGCGGACGTGCAGGCGGAACAGACATCGGGCGCGCCGACCTTCGACATCAAGGTCGATCGCCAGGCGGCGGGCCGTTACGGCCTGTCGGTCGAGGAGGTCGCCAGTACGGTCGCGGCGGCCCTTGGCGGACGCGAAGCGGGCTTGTTGTTCGAAGGCGATCGGCGTTTCGATGTCGTGGTGCGACTGCCCGACGCACAGCGCGACGATATCGAGACGCTGGGCTCGATCCCGGTCATGCTACCATCCAGCGGTGCCGGGAACGCGCGTTCCATCCCGCTCAGCGAAGTGGCGCGCTTCACCTACACCGAGGGGCTTAACCAGATCAGCCGCGAGAATGGCAAGCGGATGGTGGTGGTCCAGGCCAATGTGCGCGGCCGCGATCTTGGCGGATTCGTCGCCGAAGCCCAGGCGAAGATCACGGATGTGAAGCTGCCCGCCGGCACTTTCATCGAGTGGGGCGGCCAGTTCGAGAGCCTTCAGTCCGCCTCCCAGCGATTGGCGATCGTCGTGCCGCTTTGCTTCATCCTGATCTTCGCGTTGCTGTATATGGCACTGGGCGGCGCCTGGCCTGCCCTGATTGTGTTTACGGCCGTCCCCATGGCCCTGGCTGGAGGTGTGTTCGCTCTGTCCTTGCGGGGGATACCCTTCTCCATCACGGCGTCGGTCGGGTTCATCGCGCTTTCGGGTGTGGCGGTCCTCAACGGTCTCGTCATGATGAGTGCTATCCGCAAGCGGCTTGACGACGGCGAAGGGATCGACGGTGCCATCATTGGTGGCGCGATGGAACGTGTGCGGCCCGTGCTGATGACTGCCCTGGTAGCGAGCCTGGGCTTCATCCCTATGGCGCTCGCCACCGGAACCGGAGCGGAGGTGCAGCGACCGCTTGCGACCGTGGTGATCGGAGGGCTTATCACGTCGACGGCGCTGACGTTGCTCGTTCTTCCGGCAATCTCGGCGCTGATGTTCCGTATATTAGCGAAACGGAAGACTATCCAGGAGCCTCCGAGAAGGGTTGTGGCGGCGTGAAGGAGTCCCCTCCAACAAATTCGGTGGAAAGCTGGGCTGAAAAGGTGACGCCCTGTCACACTAACCGGCGAACGGCACTCAAATGTCTGGCCGCCGGGCTTGTCGTAACCAGCAATCCAATTCCGCTGTGGGCCGCGAGGACCAATCGCGGGCAGCCGTGGGGCGGCTTTGTCACGCCTCCGACCTGGCGCTCCCTGGAAGTCGCAACCGGCGACACGCTGATCGTGCCGGCCAAAGTGTCCGGCGTAGCAATCGACGCGGTGCTCGATAGCGGTAGCGGCGCGTCCATCATCAGCAAGTCGCTTGCTGCGAAGCTCGGCATGACGAACCTGGAGCCGCGACGGATCAATGGCCTGGGCGGCAAGGCTCCGGTCGGTCTAGTCCGCAATGTCGCGGTGATGCTGGGCGCTTATGCGCCCGTCCTCCCGTTCGCGGTAATCGCAGACTTGGGGGCGGTCTCGGCTGCCTTTGGCCGTCCGATCGATATGCTGCTCGGGGCAGATGTGCTGGCTGGCGGCTGCGTGGCGCTCGATTTTGCGACGCGACGGTTCGCATTTGAGAAGCCCGCCAGCTTTGTGCCAGGGCCGGAATGGACTACGCTTTCGCTCGGACACGGTGCCAAACAGGAACTGTTCGTGCTGGCGTCTATCGCGGGCCTGGACCCGGTGCCGCTGATGCTCGATTTCGGCAGCTCGTCGGCGCTGATATTATCCTCCGCCTATATCGAGACGCATGCGCTTCTGGCGGGCAAACCTGTTTCCACCGCCGCCCTTGGCGGGGTCGAAGGGGTGCAAATCGTCAAGTCCTTTATCGCCGATACGGTGAGCCTGGGCCCGCTCTCGATCGCCTCTGTTCCGGCGCTCGCCCTTGATCATTGGACCTCGGTGAGCACCGTAGGCAATGTGGGAATGCCGCTGCTCGGACAATTCGATATCGTGCTGGACGTGTTTAAAGGGCTATTGTGGTTGCGAGCCTCCCCCCCTCGGGGACGTCTGCCGATGCTGAAGGATCGAAGCGGCCTTGGCCTCGCCGTCTCCGCTACTGAACTGACTGTCGTGCATGTGGCATCTGGCAGCCCTGCGGATCAGGCGGGGTGGGTTCTTGGTGAGCACGTCGTAGCGGTGAACGGTCGTGTCATAGATGTATTCTATACGCGGGGGTCGCTCTGGCAGTGGCGCTACGGCCCCGCAGGAAGCCGGGTAACGCTTAAGCTCGCGGATGGAACGACGCGGATGCTAACGCTTGCCGACTACTACTGAGCAGTCCGACAGGAAAGCAATGAGAAGCTACCGGTACTCTCGGGTCTGGCGCAGGTTTGAAGGTGATGACCCGGATCGCCATACTGTGGATCGGTGGCACGCTGGCAGCCTCGCCGGTGTCGATGGTCGTGCTGGCGGCCGCTTACCGGCTGCTGCTGCGTAGACCGCTACGTCCATCTTCCGAAACCACCCCAGCCGCTGAGCAAAAGGAGGTCACCATAAGAGCGCCACGCATCGCACTGTGTACCGCCGCCATCTTGGCCGCCGGTCCGGCCCTCGCTCAATCCATGAGCGGGGATATGAAAGGCATGCCCGGTATGACGGGCATGGACAAGAAGGCGCCGGCCGCCAAGACAGGGCACGGTGTCGGTGTCATCACCGCGATCGATCCCCAAACGGCCAAACTTACAATCCAGCACGGACCGATGCCGGCGGTGGGCTGGCCCGCCATGACCATGGCGTTCAAGGCCAATCCGCCGACGCTGCTTCGCGGCCTGCAGGTGGGCCAGCGGATCGGGTTCGACGTCATGACCCACGGCATGGCCGCCGAGATCACTGCCGTTCGACCGCAATAGGCACTATTTGCCCGAGGCGGGCATCATTTGAGTACGCCCGCTTCGGGGAGATGTCTTGCAGAATAGCTTGACCCCAAGGAGATTAGTTAGGTGCAGCAAGAAGCGCCTGGACCCGAAAGTTGAATAGGTGGGCACGCTACCGTCCCATAGGAGCAGAACACGCAGCAATCTCCTGCCTTCGGGCGCAACAAAGCACCGCAGCCTGTGCAATCGTAGAAATATTGGCAGGCGTTCGTCGGCATCGTTTCCATCTTCACCGTGCCGCATTGCGGGCAAGTGATGGTCGATTCGAGAAGGGGTGCGCGCTCAGACATAGGAATATCCGAGCCAGAGCAGGATCGCGCCGATCGTCAAGCCGACGAACACCACAACACGCAAGGCAGGCGGCGTGCAGGCACCCTCGGGTCCGCAGGTCATCGCCACGCGCTGTTGCCGCCAGAGCATGATTGCACCACCGACAAGGCAGAGTGCACTCAAGCCCAGGAGAAGCGTCCGATAGGGAGCTGCGGCAACGGCGATGCCGCCCAACCACCCCACACTGACGCCAACGGTGGTCAGCAAGATCGGCAAGGCGCAGCAGGAGGCTACGCCGAATGCCGACGCTGTTGCGCCGAAGGCGAGTAACAGCGCCCCACGCGCGCTAGAAAAGCGGCCCAGGACATATGGTTTGGACATCATCGACGACTCCTTGCGATCAATTGGCTGGAACTCTACCGTCTGTAGGAACTACAGACTCAACCCCCAATTTCGAAAGGCGAGGGGCGGCCATGGAAACCATCGCGATTGGAGAGCTTTCGCGGCGCACGCGCTGCAACATTGAGACGATCCGCTACTATGAGCGTATCGGACTGCTGCCCATGCCGGCCCGCCGGGGCCGGTACCGCAGCTTTGGCCTCGCGGATGTTGCGCGGGTCCATTTTGTCCGGCGTGCGCGCGAGCTGGGCTTTACGCTAGACGAAATTCGGGCGCTGCTCGGAATCGCCACCGCCGAAGACATGGCATGCGGCGACGCCCGCGAAATCGCGGCTTCGCACCTCCAGCAGGTGCGCGCGCGGATTACGGACTTGAGGCGCATGGAGCGCGTACTTGCCGACACCGTTCGTGCCTGCGACGCCGGCGATCAGGTCGGATGTCCGTTGATCACGACATTATCTGCTACCGCCCAATTGGGCACGATTTGATCGATGTTTCTGCAAGATCGGCGAACCTGTCACGGTGCCTCTCATCGTCGCCGAAATCCTGGTAACTGTCGGACTGTGGCTACATCTGACTGAGTTGCACGACCACGCCTACAAGCGGCTTGAGCTGTGCGGCGAGGCTGAAGCCTTAGACCAGCCAGGCGTTGGTGGTCGCAATGACCAGAAGAACGCCAAGCACGCCGCGATAGATGACGAACGGCCAAGCGGAGAAGCGCTCGAGGACGCGCATTAGCGCCCAGATCGCCGCGAACGCTGAAACGGATGCAACAACAAGACCAACGGCCAAAACGGACCAGCCATGCATATCGAGATGGACTTTGTGCAGCTCCCATAATTCCTTCAGCCCGGCGAGAGCTATAGCCGGGATGCCCAACAGGAATGAAAAGCGCGCCGCTTCTTCACGCTTAAATCCGAGTGCTAGCGCAGCGGTGAGGGTCGATCCGGAGCGTGAGACGCCTGGGATGAGGGCTCCGACCTGCGCCAAGCCGACGAGCAGCGCGTCCAGCAATGATGCATTCTCAACGCTGCGGCGGTGGCGTGCCAGGATTTCGGTGAGCGCCATCAGCACCGCCATCGCGATGCACGCCCAGCCAATCACCGGCAATGCGCGAAGGGGCGAGTTGCATATATTGAGGCTGCTGGAAAGGAGAGCGCCCGCCAGCGCGATAGGGATCGTCGCCAGCACGATCCAGGTCGCCAGACGAAGGTCGGGATCGGCGAATTCGCGGCGGCTGATCGCCGACACTGACCCGACCGCAAGACGGCGAACATCCCGCCAGAAATAGCTGATAACGGCGGCGAGTGCTGCGAGCTGCATAGCTGCCGAAAACGCAGAGCCCGGATCTCGCCACCCCAACACGGCAGGTACGACGCGCATATGGGCTGTCGACGAAATCGGCAGAAGTTCAGTAATGCCCTGCACCACACCCAACATGGCAACCTTGGCATAGCCTAATGTGACAAAGCCCGTGTCGATGCCCGTGCTACATTGTCCGGCCATATCGATGTGATCCTTTTACGGATGGAAAAGAAGATCGTCGCTTCGGCGCGCTCGGCAATCGTGTTATCGAGCCCGCTGGTCGCGATCGATAAGACGCAGCCCGTTGAGGACGACCAGAAGCGATGCACCGACATCGGCCGCTATCGCGCCCCAGAGTGACGCCATCCCGAGCAGCGTCAGTCCCCCGAAGACGAGCTTTACCGCAAGCGAGAAGCCGATGTTCTGCCGGATGACGGTGAGCGTCGCTCGTGAGTGCCGAATGAGCCACGGTAGCTGGGAGAGATCGTCCTGCATCAGCGCGATATCCGCCGTCTCGATCGCCGCGTCGCTCCCAATCGCGCCCATCGCGATGCCGAGGCTCGCCCGCGCCATCGCCGGCGCGTCGTTGACGCCGTCGCCGACCATGGCGACGAGGCCATGCTGCGCGACGAGCCTTTCTATCGCCTCGACCTTCTGTTCGGGAAGCAGCTCGGCGTAGACCTCATCTACGCCGGTTTCATGTGCGATGGCCTGAGCGGGCGCGCGGCTGTCTCCCGTCAGCATGACGACCTGCGCGATGCCGAGCTTATGGAGCTGCGCGACGATCTGCGTGGCCTCGGGACGCACCGCATCACCAATCGCAATCAATCCGATGACCGACTGCGCCTCGCCGACAACGATCCCGGTCAGTCCGGCCCCAGCAATTCGCTGCAACTGGGCGGCAAGCTCATCGTCGCTGGATCCTCCAAGCCTCTCGCCAAGATAGCCAGGGGAGCCGACCCAAACTTCGCGACCATCGATCGCGCCAACGACTCCTTGCCCGGGCAAGGCCGTCACTGACTTTGCAGGGACGACGTCGACGCCGCGCTCCGTTGCGGCATCGAGGATCGCGTGGGCAATCGGATGCTCGCTTCGCGCTTCGATGGCAGCCGCGAGCGCCAGCAACTCGATCTCGCCCCGACCGCCAAGCGGGACAAGCTCGACCACCTTGGGGCGCCCAAGCGTGAGCGTTCCGGTCTTGTCCATCGCGATCGCCGTGATGCGGGCAGGCGTTTCGAGATGGATGCCCCCCTTGATCAGCACGCCCCGCCTGGCCGCGCCGGTCAAGCCCGCGACGATGCTGACAGGCGTCGAGATGACCAGGGCGCAGGGGCAGGCGATGACAAGCAAGACCAGCGCCTGATAGAACCAGGCGGCCCAACCTCCCCCAAGCAGCAACGGCGGTACAAGGAATACCGCCAGAGAAAGCGCCATCACGACTGGCGTGTATATCCGCGCGAAGCGTTCCACCCATTGCTCGGTCGGAGCCCGTTTGCTCTGCGCCTCGCCGACCATGCGCACGATACGCGCGAGCGTCGTATCGGAGGCTGGCCGGGTCGTTACGATCTCGAGCGCGCCCATGCCGTTGATGGTCCCGGCATAGACCACCGTGTCTTGCGCGACCGTTACGGGTACGCTTTCGCCCGTAATTGGCGCCTGATTGACCGCGCTGGTCCCCGCAACCACCCGGCCGTCGAGCGGTATCTTTCCGCCCGGTGGAACGATCACATGCGCTCCGACCGCAACTTCGGCAACGGGTACGTCCTTCTCGATGCCCGCAACATCCCGTATCCGGGCTGAATCCGGCGCGATTTCCATGAGCGCGGCGACGGCACGGCGGGCACGTCCAAGGCTCCATGCCTCGAGCGCCAGCGCAAGGGCGAAGAAGAATGCGACGGTCGCCGCTTCGAACCACTGGCCGATGCCGAGGGCGCCCGCCACCGCGACAAGCATGAGCAGGTTCATGTCCGGCCTGAGTCGCCGCGCCGCGAGGATCGCCTTGGGCGCGACGTACCGAACCGCAGAAAGGATCGCCAAGGAATAAGCGAGCATCGCCAGAAGCGGGGGATGGGCCTCACGCGCCAGACTCTCGTGCAGCACTGCAGCGAAACCGTTTGCGCGCGCATGGATCGCAAAACCGACCAGCACCATAGCGCCGCTTGTGATCGTCAGCCCGGCCTGAACGCGGCGTCGACGCTGCTCCGCTAGCGCACCGGCGCTGCCCCCGCCTTCTTGCCACAGTTCGGCACGCATGCCCGTGCGCTCGACTGCTTTCAAAATTCCAGCGTGTTGCGCGGCAGCGGAAGAACCTGCGACCGACATGCGGCCGTTGATGAGATCGAACGACAGGTTCTCCAACCCGACGACCGGCCCGACCTCGCGTTTGAGGACGGCGACTTCATCACCGCAGTCCATGCCATGAATTTTGAAGATCGAGCCGTTTGGACGATCAGCGAAAGCCAGTTCGACCGGCTCCGGTTCGCCGGAGCAGCCGCTGCAACCGCCAACATCCGCTTCATCCTCTGCGAAGCTCCCGGTGGCTTTCAATGCGGCCGACATGCCGGTGGCCGATATGGCCGCGATGATCGCCTCCACCCCGATGCCGGACTCGATATCAACGTCGAGCAGACCGTGCTTCGGCTGGAACGATAAAAACCGCTCGTCTCCCACGAGGGGGATGAGCGCTTCCCTGAGAAGCCGAACCTCATTCTGGCAGTCGAGTCCATGGACCTTGAAGCGCCACCGTCGCTCACTCGCTATGGCGCTCGCTTCGGTCTGCTCGAACATTGCGTCACCTCGACTTTTCGACATGACACCCTCTATACAGTCTGAAGTTACTAGAGGGTCAAACGATATGTCCACGGAGCCGCTCAGCATCGGAAGTCTCGCAAAAGCCACCGGAACCAAAGTGGAGACGATCCGCTATTATGAGAGCATCGGCTTGTTGGCCGCGCCTGCCCGCACAAAGAACAACTATCGCGCCTACACCCCCCAACATCTCGCACGGCTAAGTTTCATTCGCAGAGCTCGTGCGCTGGGTTTCTCGATCGACCAGGTTCAGGAGTTGCTCGAGCTCGCCGACCAGAAGGATATTTCGTGCAAGGCGGTGGACGCGATCGCGCGCGAGCATCTCGCCGAAATTGACCGAAAGCTTCGCGACCTGAACACTTTGAGATCCGAATTGAGCAACGTGATCGTCCAGTGTGGACACGGCACCATTTCCGAGTGCCGCATCATCGAGACATTGGCACCGGATTCCGCCGCATTCAGCTGAGCAGGGAAGGTTGATGAGACCGCCGATCGCAATAATGAAGCAGCTAATGCAAACAAGTCGCAAAACCACTTGACCCTCTAGCAGCTAGAGGGTGTAGACGCAGCGCATGTTTACGCTTTCAAGCAGCCTTCACCTTTTGTCGAGTCGCCGGCGAACGGTCTCGTTCCGCCAATCGGTGCTCCGCCCGTTGGCAGTGCTAGGCATCCTCTTGTTTGCCCTTGGCACAAGCGTCGCTGCCCAGGCCCAAACCACCGACGTCCAGACCGCGTGGCGGCTGCTCGATTATATGGCGGTCGATTATGGCGGCGCTGTCAGTGGCGGAAGGGTGAAGAGCGCCTCGGAATATGCCGAGATGACCGAATTCGCGGCTTCAGTATCCACCCGCCTTGCGGCGCTGCCGTCTACACCGGCGCGCGGACAGTTGATCGCGGGCGCAACCCGGCTCCAAGCCGTTATCGCTGCGAAGGGCGCGCGCGAAGATGTTGCCCGCATCGCCCATGGCCTCGCCGCCGATCTGCTCAAGGCCTACCCGGTGTCCCTCGCACCAGGCAAGGCGCCCGATCTGGCCCGCGGCGCCACCTTGTTCGCGCAGAATTGTGCGAGCTGCCACGGCATGACCGGCGACGGGCATGGTCCTGACGCCGCAAAGCTTAAGACCCTGCCGATCGCCTTCAGCGACATTACGCGCGCGCGGCAGCGCAGTCCCTTTGCGCTCTATCAGGTCATCGATCAGGGCATCGACGGCACTGCGATGCAAAGCTTTGCGACCTTGCCGAGCGCCGATCGCTGGGCGCTGGCCTTCTATGCCGGTCGCTTTGCCTTTCCCGACGCGCTCGCAAGCCAGGGCGAGCGGCTGTGGAAATCCGATCCCGGCCTGCGGCAGATGATCCCCGACCTGACGACACTCGCAGGGCTGACGCCCGAGGTGCTGGCAATGTCGATCGGGACTGCCAAGGCCGACGCGGTGATCGCCTATCTGCGCCGCCACCCGGACGTGGTGATCCAGCAGGCACCCGGCTCGTTGACCGTTGCGCGCGATAAACTGGCGCAGAGCCTTGCCGCGTACCGCGGTGGCGACCGTCACGCCGCCCAGGAACTTGCGCTTTCGGCCTATCTCGATGGCTTCGAGCCCCTCGAGCCGATGCTGACCGCGCGCGATGCTACGCTCATGGGGCACATCGAAAGCGCCATGGGCGAGTTTCGGGCATCGCTCCAGCAGGGGCGCCCCGCCGATGAGATCGCCACGCGCATCCAGGTGCTCGACGGTCTCTTCGACGACGCCGACGCGGCCTTGTCCCCGGACGCGGCCAGCACTGCATCGACCTTCCTGGGTGCCTTCACCATCCTGCTGCGGGAGGGACTCGAAGCGTTGCTGATCGTCGTCGCGATGATCGCTTTCTTACGCAAGGCGGAGCGGCCGGAAGTGCTGCCCTATGTCCATGGCGGCTGGATCGGGGCGCTGGCGGCGGGCGGCCTGACCTGGGGAATCGCGACCTATGCGATCGGGATCAGCGGCGCGAGCCGGGAGCTTACCGAAGGGTTCGGATCGCTGTTCGCGGCCGTCGTCCTGCTCTCCGTGGGGATCTGGATGCACGGCAAGGCGCAGGCGGACCAGTGGCAACGCTACATCCGGGAGAAGATGTCGCGCGCGCTGTCGCGGCAGTCGGCCTGGTTCCTGTTCGGCCTGGCCTTCATCGTCGTCTATCGTGAGGTGTTCGAGACGATCCTGTTCTACGCCGCGCTCTGGACCCAGGGCAATGGCGGCACGATGCTGGCAGGCGCCGGCTCTGCGGTGCTGCTACTGGGACTCATCGCGTGGGCCATGCTGCGCTACAGCCGCGATCTCCCGATCGCGAAATTCTTCGCCTACAGCGCGTGGCTAATGGCGATCCTTACCATCGTCCTCGCCGGCAAGGGCGTGTCGGCCCTACAGGAAGCCGGCATCATCGACATCGCGCCGCTTGGCGGCGGCATCCGCGTCTCCATGCTCGGGATCTTCCCGACGTTGCAGTCAATGGGCGCGCAGCTCCTGATGCTCATCGCGGTACTTTGTGGCTTCCTCCTCAACCGGCGCCGTGCCGCTGTGGCGGTCGGCTGATGCAGCCGGCGACAACGACGACGATTTGCCTTGACCCTCTAGTTGCTAGAGGGTGCATAGAGTTTCCATGATGCTTGTTCGAGTACATGATCATGGTCTGTAACAGCTGCCAGTCCGACGCACCGCCGACGCCGGATCCTCGCTGGCGTCGCATGCTCTGGATCGCGCTCGCGATCAATCTGGCGATGTTTTTCGGCGAGATCGTCGCGGGCATCGCTTCGGGATCGCGATCGCTGCAGGCGGACGCGCTCGATTTCCTCGGCGATTCTGCAAATTATGCGATCAGCCTTGGGGTCGCCGGTCTGGCGCTTGGCTGGCGGTCGCGTGCCGCGCTGCTCAAGGGCGGCACGATCCTCGCCTTCGGCCTTTATGTCCTCGTCACGACGGTGCTTGCGGCGCTGGGCCGCAGCGTGCCGCAGGCCGAGACGATGGGAATCGTCGGCGTGATCGCTCTGATCGCGAATGGCAGCGTTGCGCTCATGCTCTATCGCTACCGCGGTGGCGACGCCAACATGCGCTCGGTCTGGATTTGCTCGCGAAACGACGCAATCGGTAATCTCGCGGTCCTGCTGGCTGCCGCTGGTGTCGTCGGTACGGGCACGGCTTGGCCGGATCTCGCTGTTGCCCTCATTATGGCGGGCCTGGGGATTTGGGGCGGCCTGCAGATCATCAGTCAGGCCCGTGCAGAGCTACGCCCGACACCGGTAAGTCGAGTCGAGGCACAACATTCGTTGGCGAGTCCGGCACGACACGACGCGCTTCCTATCTTATCGCAGAATGAGCGATGACGAGTTTATTTCTTCGTACAACGGGCGAGACTAGCTCGTTACCCGCGTTCCTGTTAGGAAGTGTGCCGTGCGACGGCTGCTGAACATCCTTGCCTATTTGACGATCGCCCTCTCCTTGGGGACGACGGCGACGGCGCATGTGCTGGAGCGGCCGGATGTAGGTGTTTCATTGCATGAAACTGGCATGGACGAGATAGCCCTGGGCCACGCGCCCGGCGACGCAGATCAGGTGCCCTCCGATAGTGACAAAGGGTATCCGCATCATCACGGCGGTTGCCACGGCGATCACGTCGCTGCGCCGGTCAAGATCGCTAATAATACGCTCAAACCCGATCTTCGGCTCGCGCCCATTTTTTCGATCGATTCGCTTCGGCCACTCTCCACTGCCGATCCGGCGCTGAGGCCCCCCCAAGCCTGACGATCCGCTGACCTCGCCGGCCATTGCCGCGCGGGGCCAACCCGGTTTGTCAGGAGTTATCATTTATGCATCGTACAATCGCGGCCGTTATGGTCGCGGCGTCTCTCGCCAGTGCGGCCGGGGCGCAAACAACAACGCGGCCCGGCATTCCGGCGGCGACCACTTCGTCACAATCGCCCGATGCGTTCTCGCTCGAGAACGCTCTCGCTGCGGGCGGCATGCCATCCATCCCATCACCCGTCCTCAACAACGGCGCGGCATCGGGCGGCAGCGGATCGGCTCCACTTCCGTCGGTCGCGGCGGCCACGGCCGGCGTCGACGCCGCGACCGCGGCGCGGCGTGTCGCAGGCTTGCGCCCCAACCCCGAGGTGCAGGCACAGGTCGAGAATATCGCCGGCACCGGCGTCTATAAGGGGCTGCGGAGTTCCGAAACGACGGTCGGCGTGGCGCTGCCGCTGGAACTGGGTGGCAAGCGGCCGGCGCGTGTCGCACTGGCGACCGCCCGCCTCACTCGGGCGCAGATCCAGTCGGAAATCGCGCGAGCGGATCTCCGCTTGCGGATTACGCAGCTCTATATCGAAGCCGCCGCCGCCGAGCGCCGTGCTGAAGTGCTGAGCGAGCAGGCCGGGATCGCCAACAACGCGTTCCGGGTCTCAAGCGAGCGCGTGAAGGCCGGCGATGTCGGCCCGATCGAGCAACAGCGCGCCGATGTGCTGCGCATCAATGCGCAGGTCGCAGCCGATAGCGCGGCCCGGCAGGCACAGGCGGCGCGTGTAAACCTTGAGACATTGTTGTCGGTGCCGGTGATGGGGCCACTCGATCGCGCCTGGTTCGAGCGGATCGATGATTACGGACCGCCTCGGCCCGTCGATGTTGAAGGGACGCTAGCCTTGGTCGCTGCGGAAGCGGATGTTCGCACCGCCGATGCACAAGTGCGGGTAGCAAGGTCGTTGCGCGTGCCCGACCTGACTATCAGCGCGTCCGCCCGCCGATTGGCGGCGACCAACGACACCGCTGCTGTGGTCGGGATTTCGATTCCGATCCCGTTTTTCAACAACGGCAGCGCCTTCGTGGCGCAGTCGCGATCGGAGCAGACACAGGCGATCGCGCTGCGAAACCTAGCCGTGATCGATACCCGCCAGCAGATCGCCAGCGCACAAACCGAAGTGGCGAACGCCGCTGCGACCGCGCGGGCGGCGGGCGGACCGGGACTGGCAGCGGCACAGGAGGCCGCCCGCATCGCCCGGATCGGTTGGACGCAGGGCAAGTTCGACCAGATCGCGCTCCTCGATGCCGAGCGCACGCTTTCACTGACCCGCCAGACCTACGTCGATGCGCTCGCCGCCTATCACGACGCGCAGGCCCGGCTCGACCGGCTCACCACGCCGGCCCCCACGATTTCCGGAGATGATCGATGATTCAAGATAAGCGCCTTCTTGGCGGTGCGGCGGCTGTCGCGATCGTCGCCGCACTTGGTGGCTTTGGGATCGCACGCTGGACTGCGAGCGAACCTGCCGCAACCGAAGCGGCGAGCGGTAACGCCGCTGCCCCGGCAGAGGAGGAAAAAGCCCCCGACACGGTGGCGATGACTGCGCAGGCGGTTCAGCAGGCCGGCATCGCCACAGAGACGGTCAATCCCGGCGGGCTTGGCGCAGAAATTGTCGCGCAGGCGACGGTGAGCGCATCGCCGCAAGGCGAAGCGATCGTGACCGCCCGCGCAGGCGGCGCAGTCACTCGGCTATTGAAGCGGCTCGGTGATCCGGTGCGTGCCGGCGAAACGCTTGCCGTTGTCGAAAGCCGGGATGCGGCGCAGTTTGCCGCCGATCGCACCGCTGCGGCTGCCAAGTCGACGCTTGCGCAAAAGGCGCTTGCCCGCGAGCAGTACCTGTTCCATCAAAAGGTCTCAGCGCGGGTCGAGCTGGAACAGGCTGAGGCGGAAGCCGCCTCAGCCGCCGCAGAAGCGCGCCGCGCGAGCGTGGCGGCAGGGGCCGCGCGCGTGACATCGGACGGTCGCGGTGTGTTGGTGTCCAGCCCGATTTCGGGTCGCGTCACCTCGGAGAACATCAGCCTGGGCGCGTTCGTCCAGCCCGAAACCGAGCTGATGCGCGTCGCGGATGCGTCAAAGATTCAGATAGAGGCGGCAGTCGGTCCGACCGACGCGCAACGACTCTCTCCAGGCGATCGAGCAATCATCGAGCTGCCCGACGGGCGGACGGTGGAGGGGCGCGTGCGCGCCGTCACACCCGGGCTTGCCAACGACACGCGCTCGGCGACGGCGGTCCTCGACGTTTCGGGCAGCCTTCAGCCGGGACTCGCAGTGCGGGTGCGGCTCCTACCGGGCGGGGGCGGCACGACCAGCAATGCGATCGTAGTGCCGGAGGATGCGGTGCAGACCCTCGAAGGGCGTGACATCGTGTTTGTGCGGACCGCGCAGGGATTCAAGGCTCAGAGCATCACGATCGGACAACGCAGCAACGGCCGGGTCGAGATCCTGAAGGGTCTCGCGGCAGGCAGCCAAGTCGCAACCAAGAACGCATTCCTGCTCAAAGCCGAACTCGGCAAGGGCGCGGGCGAGGAAGAATAGACCATGATCGCAAATCTCATGGCGCTCTCCGTCCGCATGCGTTGGACGGTACTCGCCCTTTTCCTAGTCATCGGCGGCCTCGGCCTCTGGCAGCTTACCAAGTTGCCAATCGACGCGGTGCCAGATATCACCACCAATCAGGTTCAGATCAATACGATCGACCCGCGTTTGTCGCCGGTCGAAATCGAGAAGCTCGTTACCTATCCCGTCGAAATCGCCCTAGCCGGCATTCCAGGTCTTGAAACCACACGTTCGATCTCGCGCAACGGCTTCAGCCAGGTCAGTGCGATCTTCACCGACAGCACCGACCTCTACTTCGCGCGTCAGCAGGTTGGTGAGCGCCTGCGCCAAGCAACCGAAAATTTGCCGGACGGTGTTCAGCCACAAGTTGGACCCGTCTCCACGGGTCTTGGCGAGATCGTCATGTACACGGTTGGCTATGCCAATCCGGACGGCAAGGGCGCTAAAAAAGTCGCAGGCCAACCAGGGTGGCAGCCGGACGGCAGCTATCTGACGCCCGAAGGCGAAAGACTAACGGACGCGGTGGCCAAGGCAAGCTATCTGCGAACTGTTCAAGACTGGATTATCGGCCCGCAGCTTCGCTCGGTGAAAGGCGTTGCCGGCGTCGACTCCATTGGTGGTTATGCCAAGACGTTCGTGGTCGAACCAGACCCGACGAAGCTCGCCAATTTCGGAATCTCGTATAGCGAACTCGGCCAAGCTCTCGAGAACGCAAATCTCGCGGTGGGCGCTAATTACTATAACCGCGGCGGTGAAGCGTACCTTGTGCGCGTCGATTCCCGCGTGCGTACGGTCGATGAGATCAGCAATGCTGTCGCGGCGACGCGTGGGGGAACCCCAATCACGATCGGCCAGATCGCCAATGTTCGCGTCGGTGGCGATCTGCGAACGGGTGCGGGTAGCATGAACGGCGAAGAAGCGGTCATTGGCACGGTGCTGATGTTGATCGGTCAGAACAGCCGGGTTGTCGCCACGGAGGCCTCGTCCAAGCTCGATCAGGTTGCGAAAACACTGCCACCGGGCATCCAGGTCAAGGTGGTGTTGAACCGCGCTGAATTGGTCGGCGCAACGGTGGCGACGGTCCAGCGCAATCTGACCGAAGGCGCGATCCTTGTTGCCGTGGCACTGTTCCTGCTGCTCGGTAACTGGCGCGCCGCCGTGATTGCAGTGCTGGTCATCCCCTTCTCGTTCCTGATGATGGCCATGGGAATGAACGCGTTCAAAGTCCCCGGCAACCTGATGAGCCTGGGGGCGCTCGACTTCGGTCTGATCGTCGATGGCGCCGTTATCATCATTGAAAACTGCCTCGCCAGACTGGCGCACCGGCAGGAACATGAAGGCCGACTGCTCTCGCTCCGCGAACGACTGGAGGAGACGATGCGGGCGTCACAGGAGATGATCAAGCCGACCGTCTTCGGCCAAGCGATCATCCTGCTCGCGTTCGCACCGCTGCTCACATTTACGGGCACCGAGGGCAAGACGTTCTCGCCGATGGCGATCACCATCATGCTCGCGCTGGTGGCCGCGTTCGTACTCGCAATCACGCTGGTGCCAGCGCTGGTTGCAATCCTCATCCGCGGCAAGGTCGCGGAGAAGGACGTGTGGCTGATCCGCAAGTCCAAGGAGCGCTACCTGCCGTTGCTGGATCAGGCGATTGCGCGTCCGTGGCCATTCATCCTCGGCGGATTGGCCTTCTTCGTGGCGGCCATCCCCGCGTTTGGGCTGCTAGGCTCGGAATTCATTCCCCAGCTAGATGAGAAAAACCTCGCCTTTGCATCGACACGAGTGCCCTCCGTCAGCCTTGATCAGTCGCTGGCGATGGAACGCAAGGTCGAGGAGGCGGTAATCAAAATTCCCGAAGTCGCCTTGATGTTCTCGAAGACAGGCACTGCGGAAGTTGCGAGCGATCCGATGCCGCCAAACGTCTCGGATGGCTTCGTTATCTTGAAAGAGAAGGACCAATGGGCAGAAGGCACAACCAAAGCTGATGTGGTTGCCAAGATTGAGAAGGCGACCGGCGGTCTTCTTGGCAATCTTTACGAGGTCAGTCAGCCGATCCAGCTGCGATTTAACGAGCTGATCGCGGGTGTTCGTGGCGATGTTGCGATCAAGCTCTACGGCGACGATCTCGACAAGATGGCGCTGACGGCAAATGAGATGGTGCGCGTACTCCAGACCATACCCGGTGCGGCCAGCGTCAAGGCCGAACAGGTCGGTGGCGCACCGGCGCTCGACGTAAAGCTCGACCGCGCCGCGATCGCTCGCCTCGGCCTCACAGTTCGCGACGTTGCGGACACGGTTGCGGCAGGGCTCGGTGGGCGTGAATCGGGGCTTGTGTACGAGGGCGACCGGCGTTTCGACGTCACCGTTCGCGTCCCTGAGACGACCCGCGCCAATCTGGACGACATCCGCTCGATGCCAGTGCTGCTCCCGGAGGTAGAAGGGAGGCCGCGCGCCCAAGTGCCTCTGGCACAGGTCGCGCAGATCCGCCTTACCGAAGGGCTGAATCAGATCAGCCGAGAGAACGGCAAGCGCCGCGTGGTCGTTCAGGTCAATCTCGGCGGACGCGATGCCGGTTCGTTCGTTCAGGAGGCGCAGGCGAAGATCGCACAGGTGAAGCTGCCGGCGGGCTACTACCTCGAATGGGGTGGTCAGTTCGAGAACCTTGCCGCGGCATCGAAACGGCTGTCGATCGTGGTTCCGTTATGCTTTCTGGTCATCTTCGGGCTGCTTTACATGGCACTGGGTGGACTCGGCCGGGCGGCGGCGGTGTTCCTGGCGGTTCCTTTAGGGCTCGCGGGCGGCGTCTTCACGCTTGTGCTCACCGGCATCAACTTCTCGGTGTCGGCGGCGGTGGGGTTCATCTGCCTCGCCGGCGTGGCAGTGCTAAACGGGCTTGTCGTCATGACGGCGATCCGAGACCGGAGTGAAGCTGGACTGCCCATCGCGCAGGCGATTCGTGAAGGCATGGCCGAGAAGATGCGGGCGGTCATCATGACGGGGTTTGTGCCGGCGATAGGCTTCGTGCCGATGGCGCTCGCGCACGGCACCGGCGCTGAAGTCCAGAAGCCGCTTGCGACGGTCGTGATCGGTGGCTTGATCGCGGCAACTATCCTTACCTTGCTCGTGCTGCCGGCGCTCGCGAAAGTGATCCTCGGGCGAACCGAGGACCAGAAAGAACAAGAGGGTAGCACCCGGCACGGCGAGGATCCTGCCCCTTTGAGAGGAGAAGCGTGATGGGAGAACCGGCCCGAAAATTGCTGCGGATCTACACAGACGAAGCGGCCTATATCGGTGATCGCAAAGTTTTCGAATATGTCGCCTCGCTGGCGCGTGATCGAAAGATGGCGGGTCTCACGGTGCTTGAGGCGCTGATCGGATTCGGGGCCTCTGCGCACGTCCACCGGCGCCATGTGCTTGAGAGCGATCGTGCGGTGGTGATCGAAATCGTCGATTTCGAGGACGCATTGCGCGCGTTCGTCGCCGCCCTGAGCGATGTACCCGACATTGGGCTGATGACGCTCGAAGCGGTCGAGGTGATCGGTGGCAAGGCAAGCAAGACGCTGGAAGCCTGAGCCGATGAATTGCGGCCCGGCAAGCGAGAGGGCTTGCGCCATGCAAGCCCTCTACAGCGCCCCAGCTCCCATCAATCCCCCGTCCAATCGGGGAGGGGGCCGCCTTTGCGCGACCTCCGGTTTCGCCGCGCCTTGGCCGGACAGGACAGGCAGCCATGAAGGAAGAGACCACTTTCGATTTCAATATGTCAGCACTGCGGGTGTGGTCGCTGATCTCCGATCTGAGGGGGTTCGCACGATGGCACCCCATCTATCGTATCGCGGGCGATGCCGAACGCGGTGCGGAGATGGACGTCACCTGGCTGCTCTTCAAAGGCGACCGCAAGATGACGACGCAAATGGTCATCAACCGCCTGACGAAGCCGCAGCTCATCGGATGGCAGATGGGCGTAAAGGGTTTCCTCACCTTCGACGAACGCTACGAGATCGAACCTATCGCGAATGGTGTCTGTATTCACCATTCGATCGAATGTCGGGGCATCTTCGGCGGCTTGGTCGGCCGTATGATGCGCAAAGGCCTGCGGCGGACGATGCGGATAC
This sequence comes from uncultured Sphingobium sp., assembly GCA_964562225.1. GTDB lineage: Bacteria > Pseudomonadota > Alphaproteobacteria > Sphingomonadales > Sphingomonadaceae > Sphingobium. The sequence goes on along the minus strand of CAZLSU010000007.1, from coordinate 7,952 downwards.
AGGATGCGGCATTTCTCGCACTTCTGCGCCGTCAGTCGCGCCTGCCCGGGCAGTCCCAGCGGCATCGTCGGCGCCCCATCAAGCCGCCGCCGCCTCCCGGCGCCGCGAACGACTGACAGGGCAACATTCCGAGAAAGGAATCCATCATGGTAGATAACCGTCCTTCCCCAGGACTACTGTGCCCGACGTGCCGCGTCGATCTCGTCATGAGCGAGCGGCAGGGCATCGAGATCGACTATTGCCCGCAATGTCGCGGGGTCTGGCTCGATCGCGGCGAACTCGACAAGATCATCGAGCGCAGCGCCGGTGACGACAGCGCGCGGCCGTTGAGCGGTGTTCGCCTCGGATTATCTGACGATCGCGGCCATGGCGATCATGGCGGGAAGCACGGTTACGAGCGGGGCCATAAGGGCCGCCGCAAGGGCTTTCTCAGCGAATTGTTCGACTGAACTGCTGTGGATCGGCCGCCGCACAACAAGTCCTTCGGGTGTCCGTGTGAGAACGGCCCGCGCCATGGGCGTGCCCCCTGCAGCGCCCATGGCGATAGATCGTGGAAAGACGGGGAAATAGCGGCTCGGCGCCTCCGGAGCGGCCCGGTTCGGGGGATCATCCTCGCGACCGGGCTTGCTTTGGTGCCGGGCCTGCTCGGCTGCTCGCCAGCCACCAACAAGAGCGAGGCCGAAGCATCTCGTGATCGCCAGATGCCTGACTTCATCGGTGAGCATTTCTACGCCTGCCCTGATGGTTCACGCCTCGATGTGGATTTCCTTGGCGATGGCCTGACCCTCGACATTAAGACAAATCCGAACGCCGCCCCGGTGCGAGTGAAGTCACCGGCAAGCGGGCTGACTTACGTCGGCCAAAATCTCAACGTGTCGATCTCAGGCGGCGACCGGATCACGCTCAAGCGCCCCGGCGCGCGCGCCATGGCCTGCAAGAGGGTGCTCGCCTATCGAGATGCAGCGCACAAGGTGGCAAGCGGACAAGCCGCAGGCTCGGCCGCATGATGATGATGCCGTCACTGTGGGAAACCCTTTCCCATATTGTCAGCCTTGCGCTGGCGTATGCGCTAGCGCTCCCGGTTGGCTGGGACCGGGAAAAGGACGAACGCAGCGCTGGCATCCGAACCTTTCCGCTGGTCGCCATCGCCAGTTGCGGGTTCGTGCTTGTTGGTATTGCCATTCTCGGACGCACGTCCCCTGCCCAAGCACGTCTGCTCGAAGGGTTGATCACAGGCGTTGGCTTCATCGGCGGCGGCGCCATATTGAAGCATGGTGGGAAGGCCTCCGGGACCGCTACCGCTGCAAGCCTCTGGGCAACCGGAGCGCTAGGCGCTGCCGTCGGCTATGGTCTCTACGATATCGCGGCAGTTCTCAGCCTGACGACCTTCCTGACGTTACACTACTCTCGTCCGCTGAAGCGTGCCTCCCAAGATCAAGTCGAGCCGGTTGACCGGCAATGAGGCACAATCGTACCTCAGACGCACGCGCGAAGTGGCGATTGCCCAAGCATGGAGGGCAATTCAAGCCCATGTCTCCGCCTTCGAGTGACGACCGTCGTTCGCGGCTGGTACGCTGGGCTTCTCTAATCGAACGCGACCCACATCAGCTTATAGCGCTTCTACGTCCGTCATGGGCGTCGGGAGACGACATCGCACCGGTGGCGGGGAAACCAAGTGCCATCGACCTGGCTTTTGCCGACCCGGTTTTTCGCGTGACGGGTCTCACGGGACGCTCTCGGGCTGACGTAAAATCGTTTTTCCGCCTTTCGGATACCGAGCTGGACCGGATCGCGTCCGGGTCTTGGCGCATCCCGCTGCGTCCTGCGTGGCAGGTCGCGGCGCGAATACGAAATGTCGCCGATCCGCGCAATGAAAGGCTGATCCTGTTTGGCGTCATGATCATGATCGTCGGTGTCATTGCAGTTGCTCAATGGCTTTTATGAGTATCAGGATGTTCACGGAGGCACACAGGACGCCATTTCAGATTGGAATCGCCGGCATATGCATTGTGCTGACGTTATTGGGCTGTTCCGAACAACCTCGCAAAGCGCCGCCGACTGAACAGGAAATCCACGCCGGCGATAGCGGGGATGTGAGCGGAACGCGCGGTCGCCACCCCTATCGGTGCGACGACAATCGACCGCTTCTCGTTGATTTCAAGAATGAGGGCTTGGCGCTCGAACTGCGTCGCAATGCGAACGCGGCGCCGATCATCCTGACCGCGCCGGCACCCGGGCTGCAATATGTCGGCGACATGATGAGCGCGACCTTCTCAGGCAACGAAATCAAGATCGAGGAAGCGGACAAGCGTCCGGTCCTGTGCAGGAAGGCAACAAGCTTGTGACCAACCCACCAGGCACAGAGGGGCGCTGACGATGGCAGCACTCAAATTCTCCCTGATCCCCATGATTGCGATCATGATCGGCGCGCTGGTCGCCGGATGGCGCACCCCAGGCGATAAGCTGGTCGCAGCGATGCAGCATTTGGCTGCGGGCGTGGTGTTCGCCGCGGCTGCGACAGAGATCCTGCCGATGGTGATGCACGGCGGCTCTCCAACCGCGACACTGATCGGCGGGGCGCTGGGCGTCGCCGTGATGCTCGGCCTAAAGGCGGCGGAAAGCCGGTTCAAGGGGCCGGTCGCGCTGCTCGCGGCGATCGGGCTCGATCTGGCGATAGATGGCTTGGTCCTCGGGCTCGCCTTCATCGCCGGCGAGAAGGCGGGCACCTTGCTGGCCGTGGCGTTGACCCTCGAGGTGCTTTTCCTTGCGCTGACCCTTACCAACGATCTGGCAGGCCGATATCGCAAGGTCAAGGCGATCGGCCTGACCTGTGCGCTGGCAGTGCTGGTGCCGATCGGCGCGCTGATCGCGCAACCTGTGGCGTTGCTGACACCGATATGGATCACCGGCTTCCTGAGCTTCGGCCTGATGGCGCTGCTTTATCTCGTCACCGAAGAGCTGTTGGTCGAGGCCCACGAGAAGCCGGACTCACCGCTTATCAGCGCGATGTTCTTCGTCGGCTTCCTCGTCCTCCTGCTGATCGAGGAGATCATCGCATGACGGCTCAACGGGAGGGCAAGGTCTCGGCCGAGCGGCGCACACTCTGGATCGTGCTACTGCTCAACGCGGCGATCGCTGCAGGCTTCTTCGTGACGGGGCTGACAGGCGATTCCAGCGCGCTCATCGCCAATGGCGTCGACAATCTGTCAGACACCGCGGTCTATGCGCTGAGCCTGATCGCGCTCAGCCACGGGCGCACATGGAAGACACGGGCCGCAACCGTGTCCGGCGTGATGCTGCTGATTTTCGCAGGCGGCATCCTGCTCGACGTTGGCCGCCGCTATATCCAGGGCAGTGAACCGATCGGGCCTACAATGATGGTGATGTCGGCGATCGCCGGCGTCGTGAACTATATCTGTCTGCGATTGCTGCAACGGCTCAAGCAGCCTGATGTTAATCTGCGCGCGGCGACCACCTTCAGCTTTAACGATTTCATCTCCAACGGCGGCATCCTGATCGCGGGCGCCCTGGTGCTTTGGCTGGAAACGAATTGGCCCGATCTACTGGTCGGCCTGGCTACCGCCCTTATCGCGATCAAAGGCGGCATAGAAATCCTGCGCGATGCGCGTGCAGAAACCAAGACCAACGCGGAGACGGCGTCATGACTGACAAGTTCGAACTCGATATTCCCGTCCTGCTGCCGGAGGTTCCGGATGCAGCCGATGCCTGTGTCGGGCGCCTCGTCTCGACACTCAGCGCCAAGCCCGGCGTCGAGCGCGCGCACGTCTTGCCTGCCGATCGGGATACGCCGGCAAAGCTCTGTATCCATTTTGATGGCACGGCGCTGCCTCTGTCACGCGTGCGCGACATGGTGCGGGCTGCAGGCGCCGAGATCAGCGGGCGATATGGTCATGCGACATGGCAGGTCGAAGGGATCAGCCACGAGCGCCGCGCTCGCACCGTCGGCGAGACCCTGTGCCAGATGCCCGGCGTGCTGCAGGCCGATGCCAGCGCCTCGGGCAGCGTCCGCGTCGAATATGACAAGGAGCGCGTTGACGAGCCGGCGATCCTCGCAGCGCTGAGCAAGCTCAAGGTCAAACCTGGCAAGCGGACGGGTTCCGATCATGCCGGACACGATCACGGTGCCGGCGCTCACGCCGGGCACGATCACAACTCCGGCGAACATGCCGGGCACGATCACGGCGAAGGCGCGGAAAAGCATGGGCCGGGGGATGGCCACGACCATGCCCACGCCAATTTCCTCGGCCCCAATACCGAGCTGATCTTCGCGCTCGCGTGCGGTGCGCTGCTGGCGATCGGCTTCGCGATCGAGAAGCTGGTTGCGGGCACCCCCGACTGGCTGCCAACCGCCTTTTATGTCGGTGCCTACGTCTTCGGCGGCTTCTTCACGCTGCGCGAAGCGATCGATAATCTGAAGCTCAAGAAATTCGAGATCGATACGCTGATGCTGGTTGCTGCCGCCGGCGCCGCGGCGCTCGGCGCCTTTGCGGAAGGCGCGCTGCTGCTGTTCCTGTTCAGCCTCGGCCATGCGCTCGAGCATTACGCGATGGGGCGCGCCAAGCGCGCGATCGAGGCGCTGGCCGAGCTCGCGCCCGACAAGGCGACGGTGCGCCGTGATGGGCAGACTTCGGAAATACCGGTCGAAGAGCTGGTGGTCGGCGACGTCGTGATCGTGCGCCCGAACGAACGCTTGCCCGCCGACGGCTTCGTCATCAAGGGGTCGAGCGCGATCAACCAGGCCCCCGTCACTGGAGAGAGCATCCCCGTCGACAAAGAACCGGTCGCCGATGTCGAGGCGGCGCGCGCGAAGCCCGATGCGGTCGAGGCCACGTCGCGGGTGTTCGCCGGCACGATCAACGGCGGTGCCGCGATCGAGATCGAGGTGACGCGGCGCTCCAATGAAAGCGCGCTCGCCAAGGTCGTGAAGATGGTGAGCGAAGCGGAGACGCAGAAGTCGCCTACGCAGCGTTTCACCGATCGCTTCGAGCGCGTCTTCGTGCCGGCGGTGCTGGCGCTCTCGTTCCTCCTGCTGTTCGCATGGGTTGTGGTCGATGAGCCGTTCCGCGACAGCTTCTATCGCGCGATGGCGGTGCTGGTCGCCGCCAGCCCGTGCGCGCTGGCGATCGCGACCCCGAGCGCAGTCCTGTCCGGCGTTGCGCGGGCGGCACGCGGCGGCGTGCTGGTGAAGGGCGGCGCGCCGCTTGAAAACCTTGGTTCCCTTAAGGCGATCGCGTTCGACAAGACCGGGACGCTGACGGAAGGTCGTCCCCGCATCACCGATGTCGTGCCCGTCGAGGGGGCGAGCGAAGAGGATCTGTTGGCACTCGCCGTCGCGGTCGAAGCCTTGAGCGATCACCCGCTGGCACAGGCGATCGTCAAGGACGGCCGCGAGCGCCTGGGTGGGCGCGATCTGCCGGAGGCGACCGATCTTAAGAGCCTGACGGGACGCGGCGTCACCGCCACCGTTGATGGCGAGACAGTATGGATCGGCAAGGCCGAGATGTTCGGCGTGGAGGGCATCCCCACGCTGAACGCGGCCGCGACCGACGCCATCGCCACCCTGCGTGAAAACGGGCGGACGACGATGGTGGTCCGCAAGGGCGATAAGGACATCGGCGCGATCGGGCTGATGGACACCCCGCGCGAGGCGGCCAAGGTCGCGCTCAAGCGGCTGCGCGAAATGGGAATCACCCGGATGATCATGATCTCGGGCGATCACCAGAAGGTGGCCGACGCCATCGCCAAGGATGTCGGGCTCGACGAGGCATGGGGCGACCTGATGCCGGAGGACAAGGTTGCCGCGATCAAGAAGCTCGCCGGCGAGGACAAGGTCGCGATGGTCGGCGATGGCGTCAACGACGCGCCGGCTATGGCGTCGGCGACGGTCGGCATTGCGATGGGTGCAGCGGGTTCGGACGTGGCGCTGGAGACGGCCGACGTTGCGCTGATGGCCGACGATCTTGGGCATCTGCCGTTCGCGGTGGGCCTGAGCCGCCACACTCGCGGGATCATCCGGCAGAATGTTTTCGTCAGCCTCGGGGTGGTCGCGTTCCTTGTGCCCGCGACGATCCTGGGCCTGGGCATCGGCCCGGCGGTCGCGATGCACGAAGGCTCAACGCTTCTGGTCGTTTTCAATGCGTTGCGGCTTCTCGCCTACCGCGATCCGGCGAAGCAAGTGGCATGACGGCGGATCGCTATGACGCCTTGATCGTCGGCGGCGGACCGGGGGGCCTCACGGCGGCGATCTACCTTGCGCGATATCACCGCCGCGTCGTTGTGGTCGATGAGGGGCACAGCCGAGCGAAATGGATACCGCTCTCCCACAACCACGCCGGCTATCCAGAGGGTATTGCCGGCGAGGAGCTGCTGCGGCGGATGCGCGAACAGGCGAAACGCTACGGGGCCACGATCCTGACGGACCGGATCGAAACGATCGACGGCAAGGCCGATGCCTTCGAAGCGCGAGGGTCCACAGTGACCATCGCCGCGCGCGCTGTCCTGATCGCAACCGGGGTCGAGAATCGCCGCCCTGCGCTCGATGCCGATACGCACCGCGACGCCTTGCAGCGGGGAATGCTGCGCTATTGCCCGGTCTGCGACGCCTACGAGGCAACCGGGCTGGCGATCGGGGTGATCGGCGCGAACACGCACGGAGTCGCGGAGGCGTTGTTCCTGCGCACCTTCTCGGACCGGATCACGCTTGTTGCGCAGGAGACGATCGATCTTGGTGCCGACGATCGCGCGGCGCTCGCCGCGGCCGAGATCGCAGTCGCACCGAAGCCGCTGTCCCGGATGGACTTTTCAGGCGATCGAGTTGCGCTCCACCTCACCGATGGCAGCGAGTTGCACTTCGACACGGTTTATCCGGCGCTCGGGTCGGACAGCAACAACGCGCTTGCGCGCCAGCTCGGCGTCGAGCTGAGCGACGATCGCTGCATCGTCGTCGATACCAAGCAGCGGGCGAGCGTCACTGGTGTCTATGCGGCGGGCGATATCGTCATGTCGCTCGATCAGATCAGCGTCGCGATGGGCCACGCGGCGATCGCCGCGACCGCCCTTCACAATGATCTCCGCAACCGCGACGGGGAGGGCACCGCCTCGTGAAATGGTTGATCGTATTCGACCTCGACGGGACCCTTGCGGAGAGCAAGCGGCCCTTGTCGCCCGAGATGGCGGCGACGCTCGCCCGCCTGCTGGCCGTGGTCGATGTTGCGGTGATCTCGGGCGGCGACTGGCCGCAATTCGACCGGCAAGTCGTCTCGCGCTTGCCGCTTAACGTCGCCCGCGAGCGGCTGTGGCTGATGCCGACCACTGGCACGAAGCTCTACCGCTTCATCGACGGTGCGTGGCGCAGGGTTTATGCCGAGCTGTTCGACAACGCGGAGAAGGCGAGCATCCGCGCAGCCTTCGACCGTGCGCTGTCGGAAGCGGGACTGGCCGACGAGCGCATTTGGGGAGAGCGGATCGAGGATCGGGGAAGCCAGATTACCTTTTCCGGCCTCGGCCAGGACGCGCCGCTGGAGGCGAAAGAGGGCTGGGATCCTGACCGCGCCAAGCGGGCCGCGATTCAAAAGACGCTACAGGTGGCGCTGCCCGACCTCTCGATCAACCTGGGCGGCACCACCTCGATCGATGTCACCCGTGCCGGGGTCGACAAGGGCTATGGGCTGAAGCGGCTGAGCAAGGAAAGCGGCGTGCCGCTCGCGCGAATGCTCTTCCTCGGCGACGCGATCTATCCGGGTGGCAATGACTATCCCGCTGCCGAACTCGGGATCGACACGGTGAAGGTCCGCGATGTTGTTGAAACTGCAGCTGTCGTGTCGGCGATCATCGTCTGTTTGAAGCATTGACGGGCGATTGCTCGACTTCTCCTCGAACGCAATGAGGATTGAGCGCGGGCGGATCGCAATCGCACGCGCCCTGAAATTACT
>CAZLSU010000006.1:0-67071 GCA_964562225.1 uncultured Sphingobium sp. | reverse complement strand
GGTTGTGACATCTCTAAATTGCGGGGAGTGACATCTCTAAATTGCGCTTACAATTTTTAAGACTGATAATAATGATTATGTTAAATAATATCAATGTGTTAGTTGGATATCTATAGCCGCGGTAGCACCGCTTTCCAAGCTCGTCCGAGGATCGGGCTTATCGGACACAAGTCTGCGCTGCCGCCACCGTTTTGGAGTGCATTAGTTCCGCGTCCCACGACACGTCGGATAGCGAGTGCATCCCCAGAACTGTTTGCCAGCGCGATGACCTTTCCGAGCGGTCCGGCGCTGCATCGAAGATCCGCACTGCGGGCAGCTCGGCGCGGATGCGCCTCCTGTCGAAGGCGAGCGAGGCGGAGTACTAGGCGATAGCGTCGGTGAAGGAGCCTGCCGGGTCTGTAGCGTGAACGGCGCAGTAGTCGGTACTGGAATTCCAATCGACTTGAGATCGTGCGCTGCCTGAGCGCGCTTCGCGAGCGCTTCCATGAGCGCGGGATCGCCGTTCCGCGCACGGATCGCGACCTGCTGCGGGCCTGTCTGCAGCGCGGCTAGGGCCGAGCGAATCTTAGTCTGGAGATCAGCACGCTTTGCGGCCCAGTTGGCGCGAACGGCATTCTCAGCCTGCACGTCGGAGGCGTCTGGAGCCGAGTTGTAGGTAAATCTGTTTTCGTGTGCCTTGCGCCATGCGAGCAGCTTCGCCGTCATCGCCTCACCAAAGCCGGGCACAGCGCGTACGGCGGTCGACTTGATGTCTGCGGCGGTCTCGATCCCATAGGATGCGAGGGTCGCCGTCTTGGCCGCGCCGATTCCGGCGATGCGGGCACGCCGGATGAGAAAGCGATCGAGATACTCCTCCCGCTTCCGCGCTTCGCGTGATGCCTTCAGTTTCTGGATATTCTGCGCGAGGTCGCGATCGAGGTCGCGGTACACTCGAATCCAGACCGCGACGTCGGCTTGAACCGTGACCAGTTCGCTGAGGCCGAGCCGATCAACGAACCCCTGCTGAAGTGAGCGAACCCGGGTGTCGGCATCGCTGTAGGCCGTCTTGAACGGTGCCTGTTCGACCGATCCGCCGAAGAACCTGATGAGGCCGAAGATGCCGATCCCGATCCACACGATCGCGAAATTGGCGGCCGCCAGAAAGCCGCCGACGGCGGCTATCATGGCCACAGCCCCCAATGCCCGATGGCCCATGCGCGCCCGGTTGGCCGCAGCGACTGCCTCACTCACGGTCGTAATCTGACCGGACCAAATTGGGAGCAATGAGGCTGGATCAGGCAGTTTGATGGCCGCGAACTGCGCCGCGATCCGCTCTATGTCAAACGGCCCACCGGGTGCGATCTGTGGGGTGGGCCCAAGCAGGTCGGGGAACATATCGACCCCGGACTGGCCGGCGACACGGCACCATAGGCAGGATGACGCCGCTGACGGATAATAATGGGTGCGAACCTTTCCGCAGTGACTCAATGCCTGCTCGAGTTCCTTCATCAGGGTCGCCCAAGTGGCAGCGCTTGGCCGCGCCGCCGAATTTCGACCGAAGGCCGCTTCAAATGCGGCGGCGATCTGCGGTGGGAAGTCTTTCAAACTCACCGACCCGGGCGGCGGTGTGGTGCGCGTCTCCGACGTGCGGACCTGTGAAAAGGCGAAGCGATGCTGTGCAATCGCGTCGCTCATAGAAATGTCACCGCCGGCGAAGCGGCCGGCGTAGGGGTGCTTTCCCATAGCTAGGAGGTGGAAGATGGCCACCGCCAAGCCGAAATTGTCGTGCGCTTCGGTGCGGCGGACGGTCGATAGATCAGCGCTGTGCAGTTCGGGTGGCGTGAAATCAGGCACGCCGACCACGCAGGGGAATAGCTTGCCGTCCCTGGAATACTGGAAGCTGTCCGCGTCGATAAGCGAAACGGTCGCCTCGTTCGACACCAGAACACCCGAGTGGTTGAAGTCGCCGATGACGCAGCCGCTCCGATGGACCTTCACCACGGCGTTGGACACGTTGAGGGCCGCGCGCACGAGGAAGCGGTAATCGGCCTTTGGGAAATGAGCCTTGCGAGATTTGGGGCCGTAGAGCTCGTGGATAGGCCGGTAGCCAGATACGAGGCGCATCAGGAAACCGAGGAAGCCCCCTTTGCCATCGGTCGCGATCGCGGCAGGGAACGCCACCAATTTCGTGGTGTCGGCAAGGTCGGCAAGCACCATCGCTCGCACCTTCGGTTCGCGTTTCGCCCGCAGCTCGTCCTTGTAGATTTTGACGGCGCTGTCTGGCTTGTTCTCGACAGCAAAGACCTCGCCTTCGCCCCCCTTGCCGATGCGCTTGCCCAGCGCGAATGGCTGGCCATCGATTTTGATCGCCGGCTGGGTCAAACCCGCGATACCAGTACCAGCGTCTTGTCGTCGTCGGTGCGATCGCAGATCGCCGGGCCGTCGAGGTAGCGCCCCAAAGCTGCCGAGAGGCTGGCCAGTCGCCCACGCTCTGCCGCTTGGTCGACCGGTTTGATCATTGGATCAAAGAAGCGCGCGTGGGGCTCCTGGTTGGCATGGTGCAACGCTATGCTGTCGATGCCATCGGAGAACGCCGCGAAGGCGTCATAGACGCCAGCGGTTTTGCGAGTGATCTGCAGGCGCGGTTCCGGATCGTCTGTCACGAAGTAGGTGGTGGCGGCAAACTCACCATTCTCGGGCCAGCAGATCGCTTCCCACTGTCCTGCCTTCCGCGCAACCAGGGCGCTGTCACCGATCTGCAGCGCCAGTAGTTCGTCGCCAAAGACCGCGAGGGCAATCAGGGTAGATGCGAACTGGCGCTTTGTGAGTCCCCGCTTCTCAGCGACCAACGCAAGCCGGTCCCTGACCGCATCGAGCCACTCGTAAATCTGATCGTCTGGCGGCAGCCCGTCGTGGTTCGCGATCCAATCGCAGATAGCGGTCGACAGTATTCGGCAGACAAGGGAAGCGCCCTCGCCGCCGTGACTCGAGCTGCCCGCTCCGTCCGACACCACAACGCACAACGTAGCGGGCCCTGGGACCTTAACGGCGTAAGCGTCTTGCTTCCGCGTTCCGGCTTTAAGGTGCGACGTTCCGATCCTTGAGGCCGCGGCCCACCGCCACCGCCCTGGATCAGCCGGCAACGGCCCAGCCGTCCGGTGCCGTGGGGTTGGCAAGCGGCACGGCGTCACCAGGATTGGACTGTGAAACCGCGCTCAGCGAGCTCGAGAGCCACTGGAACAGCTCGCGGAAGGCGAGACCACGCAGCTTCAGCGGAGCACGCGTTCCGATCTGGGAGAGCACGGACATGTCTGCGCCTTCCACGCCGGCGGCGTAGAACATGAATTCCTTGCGCTCTTCCCCTTCATGGACGCGGCGCTTGGCTTCCTGCCAGCTGTCGGTGGGAGCGCCGTCGGTGATAAGAAAAACCCATGGCCGATAGTATTTGACACCGTTCGCACGGTATCGGTCTTTCCGTTGCCGAAGAAGATCGAGCGCCGTCACGACAGCCTCTCCGAGCGGAGTAGCGCCGTTGGCCTCGAACGCCTCAGGATACCAACCATCAACGGTGGTGAAATCGGTGCGCGTCTGAACAGGACCGAAGGTGATGATGGCTAGCTCAACGCGCTTTGCCGCCATGGCATCGCCAACGAGCTCCTCTTTGAACTCGATCAGCGCATGGTTGAGCTGATCGATCGGGGCGCCACGCATTGACGTTGAGGTGTCGATGAGGAGGACGCAGGGGCAGCGCTGCTCAGGGTTCTCTGCGAACTCGGCGTCGGCAAATGGCTGTTGTTCAAAATCGTCCACGAATCAATTTCTCCCGACTAATAGTTGGTTTTTCATAGCGTGAGCGGTGCAACTGACCCAGTCCGGTCATGAGCGATGAACGTCATTCCAAAAGTATGATTCTACCCAACGCGCTGGCGAGAGGCGCACCATCCCGGTGGACAGGTAGCGTATCATGATGCCGCAAGCATCTTACCTCTCCAACGTTCGATGACATCGTCGAAATTGACCTCCCGCCATCCCGCATTCCACTCTTGAAGGTAGTTCACGCTTCGCGAATGCGGCTCAGGCACGGGCAATGCAAATCGCCCAACCGTTGGCATGAGGGGCGCGTCTCCAACCGTGAGGAACTCGCCCTGGCCGAGGTTTGGAAGGAGGTCGCCAATCCCGGCAGACAGGTCCGGCAGCAGCGATTTGATATAGCTTTGATCTACCGAATTGGTGAGCCGCAGCGCGATGAAGTTGCTGCATTGCGAGAAAATTGTCTCAGAGACCTCTGACGGTCTCTGACTCACAACCATCAGCGTCACCCCATATTTTCGGCCCTCTTTGGCGATGCGTTCGATCGATTTCCTGGAAGAGTCATATTGAGCACCGCCGGATCGAGGCACATAATTATGGGCCTCCTCGCAAACGATCATGATTGGCACGTCGCTGACTTGGCCGCCCACGTGGCGGCTTTTCGAATAATGGAATCCGAAGTCGAAGATCATTCTGGAAATGAGACTCACGACGATACTGAGGACCTCGAATGGGATTCCGCTGAGATCCACAATGGAGACGTTCGATTTCGTAAGGTAGCCGGTGAATTGTCGTACCACGTCCGCAAAGTCGCTGGTCGATAACGAGCTGCCATCGGCTTTCTGCGGATAGAAGAGGAAGCGAAGGCGCGGATCCGCGAGACGGGTACGGAGCCGGAGGATGAGCCGATCGAATTCGCCGTGGAACGGACCGTTCGACGCCTTCGTCGCGGCAGCGGTGGACGAAACCACGAAGCTCTGTACTGCATCGAAATAATACGTGTCTCGGTCCGCGATGAGCGTTCCAGCCGCCAGCTTCGGCTTTCCCTCGTCGGGCAACTTGCCGATCACCTCCGAGTTCATGTTCTCCAGATAGGTCACCACCTCATCGATAGAAAAATAGACGGGGCTATCGAACGACACGTTTGAGAGGCCGGGGTTATGCCGACACTTATTCCGCACGACGGCATGGCGGAATTGCGAAACTTGGTTGTGCGAGTTGAGTTCGTTGCTCTCGATGAACATCTCTTCCAGCTCTTGGGCGTTCATCAGCCAATAGGGCAGCCGGAGAGTGTCCACGTCGAGCAGGTTGAGTGTGAAACTTTCCTCGTCGGCAAGCCGGAACGCCGCAGCATACTCGGCATGGATGTCGAAGATCACAATATGCGCGTTCTTTTGCGCGGCTTTGTGGCTGTTCGCCTTGGACTCGATCCCAACCACGGTCTGAAGTATCTTGGCGACCGCGCATGACTTGCCGGATCCAGTCGAGCCGACCACGGCGACATGCTTACTAAAGAACCGGTCACCATCGATGTCGAACCGAACCTCAGGAGCGATGCTGAGTGTACCCAGCGGGAATGGGGATTTGATTTGATGCGAGAAGATGCTGCTCAGCACCTTCGGAGGAGTGACATAGGCAAATTCGGTCGGCACCGGCAACGAATGCGAGCCTCGGGTGAATTCGCTCTCGTCGGACAGGGTGCCGATGGGTTGCGTATCGACCTGAAATCGGAAGGCGACTGCCTCAGCGTCTCCGCCGACCTCGGCGTCGCTAGAGCCATGGGATCGCTCGGTATGAGACGCGCGTACCGCGGTGATCGTACTCAGCAGGTGGAGACTATTTCCCGAGGCGATCAGGAGATATTGGCCTACGCCAAGCTTCGACTTGTGCTTTTCGAATTCTTCCGCCCCGCTGATTTCAATCCGAATAAGCGAGGGCGAGCTGTCGGTCACGCAGCCGATTGGGGCTCCAAGCTCAAGCATAATCGTTCCTTAGCTGAAGCGCGTATTCCAGGTCGGAGAGGCGCTCGATCTCAAATTTGTGAACGTTGACGTCTGGATGGTCCCAGTCGTCGTCCGCGATGTTCACTAGGAACAGATCGTCCGGTCGCTTCGGGCCTGTTTCGGTCACGACCGAACGCTTCGCCAACCTCACCCTGAACTCGAGTTCGTCTGGGCTTTTCCGTCGCATCGGCTTTCGGAAAAGTTCAGTGGGCCGAAACTCGGTGCCGCCCACCAAGCCGTTTGCACATCGGAGGCCCACGTCGTGCAGTCGCGCCTGCAATGCGCCGACGTCATATTCTCCCGTGATTGCGAAAAGCGGCGGGTTGGCGTGCAGATATTTGAAGCTATAGCGCTCGCTGAACTTCTTGATAAATCTGACTATCTCGCCGTCAAAATTGGCGATCATCGTCGGATCGATCACGAAGTACCGTCCTCGTGAATTCTGACCGAGCGAGAATTTCAGATCCTTGCGCAGTCGCTGGAAAATTTTGGCACGAGTCGCAAGCTCGCGAGTCCAGCGCGTAAAGGTGACCTGCCGCACATCGTTCAGCGCCGTGATGAAAGCCGATGGCTCAACCGTCCGCTCCGCAGCTGTCGACCGGGTAGCTAGGTCGACTATGCGCTGGAAGGCGTTCGGATATACGATCGCGTCGACGTCCTCGGACGAGAAGCCCTTCGCGTTCAGCGAAGCTAGGACCCTGTCCTGAAGCGCCTCGCAGGTAGGCCCAAATTCGATCGAAAACCGGCTCAGAAACAGGTCCAAATCCGCTCCGTGCGCGAGGCGTGCCACTATCGCCTTGAGTGGCACGGAATTGGTGGCGAGTACTGTCTCCAGCTCTGTGCGCGTTAATGATTGTGAACCGGACGAACCAGGAAAATAGCAAAACAGTCTGTAATGAACCTTCGGAGGGGCGCTATGATGAGAGAAATGCTCCAGCATCAGCAGGATTGGCTTGTAGACCTTTCCCAATGTGAACTTCTCAGCCTGCTCGTGATATTTGCACTGCACGGCCGTCGTTAGGTCCGGTGTCGTGACGTCGATGTCCTCGATCGCTCCCTCGATCGTTATAGTAGAGCCGTCAGTCGCTTCGAGGATCTCCGAAAGATATCGGAGAAACTGATAGACGTAACCTTTGATCGAATATTCGGCAGTCCGCGCCACAGCATTCATCCTCCTATGTTGAGCGTGGGCTGCTGGTCCCAACCGGTCAAGGAGAGTTCAAGCAGCAGGCGCATTGAGGCGGTCATTCAGCATGGCGGAAGAAAGGCTGATCCTATTAGCAGCGACATGGCGGAACGTCCGATCGCGGCAGGTCAGCACAATGACCTGCATCCGCTCGGCCACCTCGCTCAGTATTTCGACCATCAGATCGAGCCGGGCATCGTCGGCATAGACGAGTGGATCGTCCAGGATCAACGATACCGGCCGCCCCTGGTCGAGAAGCATATCTGCAAACGCGATCCGCGTCAGTACCGCTAGCTGCTCCTGTGTGCCGCGCGACAGATCGCTGCACCCTTCGCTGATCCCGCCGCGCACCACAGCTTCGAGGGTGAGATCCTCTGAAAAACTGAGGTCGCAGCCCGGCAAAAGACGCTCGATGTGCCGCTTTGCGCGCTTTGCGACCGGTCCGACGAACTTGGCTGAGGTCTCATCGCGCGCTTCGTCAAGCGTATCGCGCAGCAGTTTGAGCGTATCGGCCTCCTCGGTGATCCGCTGCAGAGCCGCGCGTGCCGCCTCCGCCTCTTCGCGAGCACCCGCCTCCCGATCGGCGAGACCTTTGCCGCCCTCACTCTCAATCGTCCCCTCCAGTCGCGCCTCGTCCATCTCGAGCTTGGTGCGTGCCTCCCCCGCCGCCTTTGTCCGCGCATCGATTGTCTCGATCTTCCGCGTGATCACCGCAGGGTCGTGCGCCGTAGCGTCGCGCGCGGCCTCCTCCAGCTTCACAGCTGCCTCGGCGGTCTGCTCACGGGCACGAGCCAGGTCCACCGCGAGCGTCGGGAATTCAGGACGGCTTTCAATCGTCTCGATCTGGGTGCCGGCGTTGGTGAGAGTGCTGGCAGCACCCGCTTCCGCGCTGGCCAGCGGCGCGTCCTCTTGTTCAACACGGCGCAGGGCTTCGACAGCGCTCTCCTGGGCACCTTCGGCCCGTGCAAGAGTCGTATCAGCCGCTTCCAAGTTTGCGGTAAGCAAAGCGATATCCGGAATATCGGCTTCCACGATGGCTGTCTCGTCGATCAGTCCGACGACAAAGAGCTTTAGCGCCTCTGGACCGGCAGCGAGCTCGATAATGTCATCCGAAGCGGTGACAGCCGCAATGCGCGCAGCGATAGTGCGCAGCTCACTCGCGGCGTCGCGCGCGGCGTCGTTCCGTGCGCGTGCTGCCGACAGGCTCTCAACTTCCAACTCTAACAGAGCGGACCTCTGGCGCTCCAGCGCTGAAGCCAAAGCTCCTTCGGCGCTCGCCGCGCCTGCCGGCGGCGTGATGACCAGCTCGGCACTCCCGAACCGAACGCGAGTCTCGCCTGTAAGAGCGCGTTCGCCGAGCGCCATCGGCTCGCCATCTATCGATACGCCGGCTGCATCGCCCACCAGGGCAATCCGCGTGGCGCCTGCGGCCCGCAACGCGCGCGCTTCAGCTACGAGCCGCTCGTTTGTCTCAAGCGCTTCCATGGCTTTGGTGGAAATGATCGTCGTGGCAAGAGCCGCAGCCTCTCCCTGAAGCCGCTCAAGGTCGATGAGTTCGGTATGACGCGCGTGTGCCGCGTCTACGGCACTACGGCGACGCGAGGCGCGCAAAACGTCCTCGCCCGTGCTGAGAGCACGGCGAGCCTCCTGGCGGGCCGTGCGCGCAGCCTCCAGTGCGCTGCGTGTCTCGGCAAGACGTTGCTTCGCCGTTGCCAAGCCATCGAGAATTTCGGCGCGGCGTATGCGCGCATCGGCCAGCGCGAGTTCGGCGCTGTTCCGATCGTCCGTCGCCTTGCGATGACGATCGACAAGGTCTTCCAAGCTACGGGCCTTCGCGCTGATGGCCTCATGCTCGGCCCGCCGCGTTGCGAGGATTTGGGCGGCCGCGCGAGCTGTCTCGAGAGAGGCGGCGAGATCCTTCCGCGTTTGCACATCTGTGTCGTCCGCGATCTCGCGGTGAACGACCTTGAGCCGGGCCCGCGCAATTTCGAGCTCGGCGAACGTCCTTTCAAGCCCAGCCAGACGTTCAGCGGCGTCGCGCGCGGCCGCTTCCGCCTGCTCGACACGCTCGCGTGCTTCATTCTGTCGCCCGCGTTTTTGTCCGGTGGGGGACCAGTACCGCCCATATTGCTCGTCGATCCTGGATCGGACGCGCGTGTAGGCGGGGCCGCCCATGATTGAGCCGACTTCCGCTTCAAGCGTCGAGCGGACCGTGTCCCGCACGATCTGTCCTGGCCCGGTGACCGCGAGCGCCTCAGCTTGTGCGACCCAAAGAAGTCCGAGCGCGCCGTATGTGCCGGCATCGCCCTTCTGGCTGGTATCGCGTACTGACCCCAGCAGCGTGTGCAGGCGGGCTTCCGCTTCTTCGCCCTGTGCCTTGCCCTGTGGACCGGTGACCTCGATCGACGCGCCACGCAGGAAGCGCTTGGTCACCGTCCATGGCGCGCCATCGGCGTCGAACGAAACCTGAATCTCCGGTCCGACAGCTTCGCCATAAGGCGCGAACGATTGGGCAAGCTGGTTCTTCGTGCCGTGGCGAACGAAAAACGCCGCGCGAAGCGCCTCAAGCAATGTCGACTTACCGGTTTCGTTGGGTTCGATGACGATATTGAGACCGTCGGTCAGCCCCTCGATCGCCATTGGCTCCCGAAACTTGCGGAAGCCATCGACGGCGATACGACGCAGGTACAGGCTCATGCCCTGTCCTCCCGGCTATATTCGACGAAGAGGCGCTCCAGGGCACGCTTCGCGATCAAAGCGTCGGCACCGCCCGTTTCGATCGAGGCGGACAGCTTCGCCGCCGCGACGCCGAGCATGCCCTCTACCGAAAGGCTTGCGAGGTCGTCTTCGCTCGGGCGGCCGACAAGGTCGTCAGACCGAACGTCGAGATAACGGACCCGGTGCCCGACATCATTTTCCAGCCTGCCCAGCATCCCGACCCGATCCGTAAGGCTGGTGATTCCGGCCAGCGACAGTTCGAGGAGGGTGGACGGGGGATCAATGGATCCCAGCAATTGATCGCACTCGGCATCGAAACCGGCTTGGTCGTTCACCGTCCAGCTTCGCCTGATCCACTGGAAACGCCCCGTGCGGATCGGGGTGACCGACGGGTCGCCGCCTTCGGCTATATCGACGAGCAGCACGTGGCCGGGCTCGTCGCGCTGGAAGCGATCAGTTTCGGGTGTGCCGGCGTACCAGGTGCGCGCGTCGATATTGAGCGTCCCGTGCCAGTCTCCAAGCGCAAGATAATCGAGCGAGGAGCGACGGGCCCGGTCGGGCGCGATCTGGTTCTTGGTTTCGCCTTGGGTGCCGAAGTCACGGATCGATCCGTGCGCGAGGCCAATGCGAATGCGACTGCCGGGTGTCTCCATGCTGTCGAAGAGCTCGGTAGGATCATCGAGATTGTGGCGATGCGTAAGGGGCGCCGGCAGGAGCCAGATTCCCGGCTCGATCTCGTGAGGCTGCGCTTCTGCCAAGACGGTAATGCCGTTACCAGCGCGGTGACGCACGCGGTCCCAGAGGCCACCATTGCGCGCAAAGTCGTGATTGCCGGGCAAGAGCCACCACCGGCATGCATGGCGCTCCATTCGAGAGATCGCCTGAACGATCGTGCGGTCTTCTGGTCCCTCGGTGTCGAAGACGTCGCCGGCGACCAGAACGTGAGCCGCGCCGTGGAGAGCTGCCTCCTTGCCAATTGCATCAATGGCGTCGAAGCGTGCCTCGGACAGCGCGGCGCGTACCTCCGGCTCAAACCGGCCATACGGCTTTCCGAGCTGCCAGTCCGCTGTGTGAATGAGCTTCATTGTGGCTTCGCAGATCGGTGTGTCATCGCAATCCCATCGCACGGGCCCAGGCATCGACCTGACCAAAGGCATCCTGCTGCCACTCGTCCGGCGTTCGGCCGTCCAGGATATCGGAGCCTTCGACGAAATTGCGCACGCACGTCGGCCCGTAGCCGTCCGGATCGTCGAATTTCGCCACGACATGCGCGAAGCCGTCCCGGCCACTCTGATGCTCCAACAGCGGGCGGCAATCGTCCGCAAGCGCATCGATCCCGCCGGGATAATTCCGGATCGAGTAATAGACGTCGTAGGCGTCTTTCTGCTTGTACCGTCCGTCGAGCGCGAAGCCTTTCATGGCGAGAAGCGCCGGAATCGAGGCGACAGCGATCATCACCTTGTTGGTCCCGCCCTTGGGCATATCGCCTTCGATCGCGACGAGCTCGTGGAAGTGAATGGCAAGCTCCGCGCCCGACGCACGCTGGGTCGCGAATTCGGTGGTGAGCGGCGGCCGGTTCTTTTCCAGCACGGCGTCATAGGGCCGCAGGAAATCGACGATCACATCAATCGGCGGTCCATCGTCCTTCGGCTGGACCGTCCGGACCATCTGGAAATATTTGAGCGTGTCGCGGGGTGCGTACCCCTGTTCGTGGAGGGCATCGACGAGAGCGACATACTCCTCGCCGGCGGCCAAGGCCTGCGCGTCGAGACTGAGATCGATGTCGAGGGTGCCGACGTGGCGCATCTCGCTGTCCTCGAGCAGCAGCCAAGGCACGGCGCCGCCGATAACCGCGAACTTCCCACGAAAGCTGCCCAGCGTCTGGCCGATCTCAACGAGCACCGACTTCACAGCGGCGCTGGTGCGGTCGTCATAATCTGTGGCCGATTGCGGTTCGTCGTTCATGAAGGCCACCGCAAAAGCTTGTCCTTCAGATGTTCTGCCCCTTCGACGCCGCGCTCGCCGCCCGCCATGAGATCGAGATAGGTTTGAACCGGGCTCGTCGCGATGACCCCCGGTGCGACGGCCCGCGCGTCGTCGAGCACGCCATCTTCATCGGGGACGCGCACGACAATGTTCGCACCCTTTGCGGGTGCAGTCAGATTTAAGATTGTTTGCAAGGCGCCAAGGCCCTTCTCGTCAGCGTAGAAATAGCTGGTGCCTTGGCGAACGAAGGGCGCGTACCAATCGGCCGCGCTGAACGAGGCCAGCGCCACCCTTCCCTGCTCGGTCGCTAAATCACGCAGGCGCTCCGTCAGGGCTTTGCCATGGAGGTGGGTATAGAGGCGGACCTCCTCCCCTCTGGGCGGCTCATAGTTGCGGGCCCATTCGTCCAGCAGACCGGAAGGATCGACGAGCCGCAGCCCCTGTTCGGTCTGATCGGCCCATTCGCGTTCGCGCAGGGCGGTGCCGATCGTGCTGACCAACCCGAGGCTGACCTTGGCTTCTTCAGCAAGCTCGGTCACGCGCCAGGGCCGATGCGGCTCGTTCAGCAGTACGCGCAAGATCCGGGTCGACTTTGGCTTGAACAGGGTGCGCAGGGAACGTCGTTCGGGATCGGGTTTCCCCTCGACCTTGCGCTCGATGAAGATGGTATCGACAACGAGGCGCGCGTTGCCCTGAAAATCGAGGTAGGCGATGTCTTCCTCGCGACATGCCGCCTGCGCCTGTTCGGATAAATAGGGCGCGATGAACATCGGCACCCCCTCTTGGCCGGTCTGATCGAGATAGCGTTTGAGCTGGTAGGCCACTTGGTGCGCTATCCGGGGTTGCCCGTTGCCTTTGACCTCGACCACGATCTTGAGCGGTCGGCCGGCGAACTCGGTTTCCGCGACGATGTCTACGCCGCGATCAGCCTCGCCTGGCTTGCCGATCATCGTCATCTGGCCAAGGGCAAATTGGGGGATCGAGCCCAGGAAGGCCTTGAGCGCTTCTGCCGCCCGTCGTTCGGTGTCCATTGCGTCTTTCACCGAACCGTTGAAATCATGATTCGGCTGAAATTGCAAATTATTTCACTGAAACATGCTTTTCAACAAACCGTTGAAAGTCGCAGAATGGTGAAATGATCTATGGTCCCGGCGTGGTTATGAGGCTTTTTGAGACCAAAGGGCCCGAGCCGCTGCTTCGGTGATGGTGTACACCGCCTCGCGCTGAGCGCCACGATTGTGGTGGTCCACGCGGTAGCCCTGGTAGTGTCGTCGGACCAGACCGGCGCGCACGAGATCAGAAACGGCGCGGCTGACGTTGCACCGGCCTGAGCGCCGGACCCGTTCACGGACCTCATTGTCGATCGCCCTTGCGGCCTGCTCGGCGTCGTCTGGCAAGGCATCCTGCGCAGCAAGCGAAGCTTTGACCTCTTCGACGATGATCAGGCGACGGGCATCACGCTTTGCCATCGGAACCAGTGAATCGCACAACCAGTCGCGGAGCGGTACGCGAACCTCGTCTTCGGTATCGACATAGGGGCCCGCTGAACCGCTGTTCCCCCCGGCGGCTTTGGCAATCAGGTTGAGGACCATGAACGCATAGCGCGGTCGTGGCGAGAAATCCGCGATCCGTTCGATCAGCGCCGGCAAATTCAGGGGCTTGGCAGGCGCTCCCTGACCGACTTCAACGGCATCGAAAAGGTCGGCTTGGTGGAACATAAGATGAATCTTAGCATCGCTTGCGGCAATGTGAATCCCGTTCGTGCGTCTTTCGTCAGTTTTTTCTGCTGTGACACTTCTTGCCCGCTTGGCCGCTCGCGCGGCCACCGCAGGTCAGCCGCAGTTGGTATCTAGGCCTGCTCGACGGCCCGGAGGCGCTCGGTAACGTCGCTGACGCCTGGTGCATCCCACACATCATCGCGAAGGTAGAATTTATGGCTCTTCGTATAATCGACGAAGCTCGTTCGCTCGAACACCACGCTTGCAGGGATCAGCGCCGCGCGAATGACGCAGAAGTCGTCGTTGAAGAGAACGCCGGCCAATATATCGAAACCGTCCGTCGACCGGATCGCCGACATCTGACGCGACTTGTTGCGCCTGTGCAGCCGCCGGCCCTTGATCTGATAGCGGACGCCGTCCGAGTCCGCCGCGTCGAAGCCCTTCTTCGAATTGGCCTCCTGCTCCCAACCGAAAGCTGCGCAAAAGAGATATTCGGCCAGGTCTCCGGTCGGATTGTTGGCAGACCGCAAGACGTTGCGCGATCGTAGTTCCTCGTTGATTGCGGCATGGAGCGCGAGCATCTCCGCGATAGACTTGCCATTGAGATCGTTCATCGGAGCAATCTGCCGGATTCCAACGTCGGCCGCTATCCAAGAGACCTCCACCAATTTTTTCGCGTCGGAGATGTGTCCCTTTTTGCCGGTCGTTGCGGCGACGGCGCGAGAGGCGATCTCCATCGCGCTTGACTCTGGCGCGCCCTCATCAGAACAAAGAGGGAACGAATCAACCGCCTTCCGAGTCTCTGTGATGCTATGCGCGAGTCAGCCGTCCTTGATGATCTACGTGCGCGCATCGCGCAGATCGAGTGCGCTGATGGGCGACACGACGCCATTCCGTTCGGGATTGAGAGCATTGATTGTCGCCTGCCAGGCGGTGGCATAGCCACAGGCGCGCTGCATGAGATCGCCGGCAGTACCGATCTGGCCGACGAGGCTAGCGCAACGGTGTTCCTTGCGGGCATTCTAGCGCGTGTCGAGGGTCCGGTCTTCTGGTGTCTGCGCTGGCGTGACCTCTTTGCCCCTGCCCTTCACCTGGCTGGACTGCATCCGGACCGGGTGATCCATGTCGAGGCCGGCAGCGACACCAACGTGCTCCTCGCGATGGAGGAATGTTTGCGCCAACCAGGCCTTGCCGGGGTGGTTGGCGAAGTCGCGAAATATTCGACGACTGCCTCCAAACGCCTGCAGCTCGCGGCAGAGGGTTCGGGCGTAGCCGCCTTCGTCTTCCGACGCGCCTCGAGGGTTGAGCAGGCCGTAGAGGGAACGGCTGCGGTGACGCGCTGGCGCGTGACAGCTCACCCCAGTGAGGACCTTGGTATTCCGAGCCTCGGGCGACCACGCTGGCGGGTTGAGCTGGAACGCGTGCGCGGCGGAAATCCGCACAGCTGGATTGTGGAGGGCTGCGATGCGACGGGTCGTATCGCTCTTCCTGCCGCACTGGTCGACCGACCGGCTGCGCAGGAAGAACGCCAGTTCGCGGCCTGACGCGGCACCTGCACCGATGGTCACGGCGATCCCGGACCATGGGAGACGGGTGGTGGCGTCCGTTGACGGGCAAGCACGGACACTCGGGATCGTACCAGGTATGACTATCACCAAGGCACGCAGTTTCGCGCCAGAGCTTCTGGTCATCGACGCGGAGCCGGAAGCCGACCTTCAAGGGTTGCGGCGTCTCGCGCTTTGGGCCGGGCAGCGGTACAGCCCCGTCGTTGCGCCCGATGTGCCAGATGGCATCTGGCTGGACATTACGGGTTGCGCCCCCCTTTTCGGGTCCGAGCAGGCGCTTCTGAAGGATCTGCACGGGCGGGTCGCTGGTTTTGGTCTCTCGTTGCAGCTGGCGGTCGCGGACACGGCGGGATGTGCGCATGCGGTGGCCCGCCAGGTTCCCGCTGGCCGCCCCGTGACAATTGCTCCCGGCGACCACCGCAAAGCGATGGCGCTGCTACCGATCGCTGCGCTGCGCCTGGATGCGCGAGACGTGGAAGGCCTCCGAAAGCTCGGGTTCGAGCGGATTGAACAACTCGTTGGTGCGCCGCGGGCGCCCCTCGCCAAGCGCTTCGGACGCCAACTCTATCGTCGGCTCGATCAGGCGCTGGGCCAGATACCCGAGCCTATCGATCCGATCTTCCCGGACCATCTGCCTCGGGCCCGCCGTGGCCTGATGGAGCCGATCGCCACGCCAGAGGCATTCGCAAGGGTGATCGGCGATCTAGTCGCCGACATCGTGGTCCAGTTGACCGCGTTGGGCAAAGGAGCTCGTCGGCTCGATTGTCATTTCGCTCGCGTCGATGGGCACCGGCAGGCAATTCGGGTCGGAACGGCCGCTCCGTCGCGCGATCACGCGCATCTGACCAAGCTGCTGTGCGCGAAGATTGAGACGATCGAACCAGGGCTGGGCATAGAAGCAATGACGCTCGTGACGCCGCTTGCCGAAGCGATGAGCGCTTCGCAAAGCGACGGCCTGGCAGGTTCCGGTCGCAAGGGTCCGGACATTGCCGCGCTGGTCGATGCGCTCGCTAATCGCTTCGGCCAGAGGCACCTTCACCGCGCGGGGCCTCAGCCAAGCGCAATGCCTGAACGCTCCGTGGCGCGGTTCGCGGCGTTGGCCAGTTCCAGCGGCATAGCTTGGGCAGGCGACCTGCCTCGACCGGCGCGCATGCTGGATCGGCCGGAACCGATCGATGTGGTTGCCCTGCTCCCCGACGAGGCACCTCGCTTGTTCATCTGGCGGCGAAGGCGATACCGCGTTACCCAAGGCGATGGACCCGAGCGCCTATATGGCGAGTGGTGGCGCGATCACGGCGTTGAAGGCGAGCAGCCCTATACGGTGCGCGACTATTATCAGGTCGAGACCGAAACCGGCGGCCGCTATTGGCTCTTTCGCGCAGGCGACGGGGAGAATCCGGTCACAGGGCCGATGCGCTGGTTCATCCATGGAGCGTTCGCGTGACCGCCGCTAGCGGCTACGTGGAGCTGCAGGTCACGACCCATTTCAGCTTTCTGCGCGGAGCCTCCAGTCCAGAGGAGCTTTTTGCCGCAGCCGCGCTCCTTGGGCTGCCGGCCCTTGGCATTGTCGATCGGCATTCGGTTGCAGGGATTGTACGTGCCTGGGACGCGGAAAAGACGACCGGCGTGCGTTCGATAGTGGGCTGTCGATTGGATCTCACTGACGGCACGGCACTGCTCGTCTATCCCACCGATAAGGCGGCCTATGGTCGCATGTGCAGACTCTTGAGCGTCGGCAAGGGACGCGCAGGCAAAGGCGCCTGTCATCTGGACTGGTCGGACCTCGAAGAATGGCACGATGGCTTGATCGCGCTCCTCGTACCCGATGGCGCCGATGCCACGACCGAGACCGCGCTTGCTCGCATGCGCCGCATCTTTGGAAATCGCTGCTATGCGGCACTGTCGATCCGCCGGCGCCCACGCGACGCGATCCGGCTTCGCGATCTTGCCGCCATGGCTGCCGCAGCGCGGGTGCCGACGATCGCTACCAACGACGTCCTCTATCATGCACCCGACCGCAGACTTCTGCAGGATGTCGTCACCTGTATCCGCGAGAAATGCACGGTCGATGATCTGGGCGAGCGCCGTGAGCGCTTTGCCGACCGCCATTTGAAAACAGCAGCGGAGATGGAGCGCCTTTTCCGACGCTATCTGAAGGATGTGAGCCCGGTCGCCCGTACGGTGGAGTTGGCGGCCCGATGCACGTTCAGCCTTGAGGAGCTCAAATACCAGTATCCGGACGAAATCCAGGTCCCGGGTCGCACGCCGCAAGAGGAGCTTGCGCGGCTGACGTGGGAGAAGGCCCCCGAGCGCTATCCTGAAGGCCTGGATGCCAAGGTGCGGTCGCAGCTCGAGCATGAGCTGCGACTGATCGCGGATCTCGATTATGCGCCTTACTTCCTGACCGTGCACTCGATCGTGATGGAGGCGCGCCGGCGCGAAATCCTGTGTCAGGGGCGCGGCTCGGCCGCCAACAGCGCCGTTTGCTACGTCCTCGGCATCACCTCGATCGACCCCGTGCGCTCCGAGCTGCTGTTTGAGCGCTTCGTCAGCGCGGAGCGCAGGGAGCCGCCCGATATCGATGTCGATTTTGAGCATGAGCGGCGTGAGGAAGTGATCCAGTGGATCTACGAAACCTATGGTCGTGACCGCAGCGCTCTGACCGCGGTGGTGACGCGATACCGCGCGCGCGGTGCGGTCCGCGAGGTAGGCAAGGCACTGGGGCTTTCAGAAGACATGACCGCAGGGCTATCCGGTGCGGTGTGGGGGTGGAGCCGGGAAGGCGTCGAGGAAAAGCATGCGGCCGAGCTCAACATGGATCTTAGCGACAAGCGGCTGATGCTGACGCTGGAACTGGCGCGGCAGCTCATCAACACCCCGCGCCATCTTTCGCAACACCCTGGCGGCTTTGTCCTGACGCGCGACCGGCTGGACGAGCTTGTTCCGATCGAGCCTGCGGCAATGGAAGACCGCCAGGTGATCGAGTGGGACAAAGATGACATCGATCTTTTAGGCTTCATGAAGGTCGATGTGTTGGCGCTTGGCATGTTGAGCTGCATGCGCAGGGCGTTCGAGTTTCTGGAGAATGACAAAGGGATCAAACACGACCTCGCCACGATCCCGGCGGAAGACCCCGCGACCTATGCGATGATTCGCAAGGCGGACACTCTTGGCGTCTTCCAAATCGAATCCAGGGCGCAGATGGCGTCGATCCCGCTGATGGCGCCGAAGACATTCTACGACCTGGTCATCCAGGTCGCGATCGTGCGGCCCGGGCCGATTCAGGGGGATATGGTTCACCCCTATCGGCGTCGCCGCAACGGCGAGGAGGCGGTGACCTATCCGACCGAGGAACTGCGACGGGTCCTGGAGAAGACGCTCGGTGTGCCGCTGTTCCAGGAACAAGCCATGCGGGTAGCCATCGAGTGCGCCGGCTTCACGGCGAGCGAGGCCGACCTACTTCGGCGAGCGATGGCCACTTTCAAGCTGACAGGCGGCGTGTCGCATTTCCGCGACAAGCTGATCGATGGCATGGTTGCGAGGGGCTACGACCGTGAGTTCGCCGAGAAGACGTTCAAGCAGATCGAGGGATTTGGGTCCTACGGCTTCCCTGAAAGCCACGCCGCCAGCTTCGCGCTGATCGCCTATGCCTCGTCCTGGGTGAAGTGCCATCATCCCGACGCGTTTTGCGCAGCGCTACTCAATGCGCAGCCGATGGGCTTCTACGCACCGGCGCAGATCGTGCGCGATGCGCGCCAGCATGGCGTCGAGATCCGGCCGATCGACGTGAACCACAGCCGATGGGATTGCACGCTCGAGGAGGCAGCCGGTCGTTACAAGGCCGTGCGGCTTGGCCTCCGTATGGTGCGCGATCTGGCCAATGCGGACGGCGCGGCCATCGTCACGGCACGCGGAAAACAGCTCTATTCCAACGTTGAAGAAATCCAGCGCCGGGCCCGCGTTGGTCGTGGGGCGCTTGATCGCATCGGCGAGGCGGATGGGTTCGGTTCACTGGCGCTCAGCCGTCGTTCGGGCTTGTGGGACGTGAAAGGGCTCGGCAACGCCGCCCTGCCCCTGTTCGCAGCTGCTGACGAGCGCGATGGCAAGCTTCGGCAGGAGGCAATCGAACCGACCGTGCTGTTGGCACCAATGGGCGAGGGAGCCGAGGTCGTGGAGGATTACCGCGCGTCCGGGCTGTCACTGCGTGCGCACCCGCTTGCGTTCCTTCGCGATGAGCTGAAGGCGCGAAAGATGATCACCTGCGAGCAGCTCCAGACCGTCAAGGACGGACGCTGGATCGAGCTGGCCGGCATCGTGCTGGTGCGTCAAAAACCCGGGTCGGCGAAGGGTGTCATGTTCATCACGCTGGAGGACGAGACGAATGTCGCCAACCTCGTCGTTTGGACCAATGTGTTCGAAAAGAACCGTCGCACGGTGCTCGGCGCCTCGATGATGGGCGTGCGAGGGCAGGTCCAGCGTGAGGGCGAGGTCATTCACCTCATTGCCCAGCGCCTCGATGACCTGTCGCCCCTTCTCGCCAGCGTCGGCCATCGTGTCGACGTTTCCGAAGTCTACCGCGTCAGTCGTGCCGATGTAGTCAAAAGCCCGATGCGCCCGGACCCACGCGACCTCGGCGCGTCGCCGCTTGGCAGGTCACCGCGGGATATCTTCATTCCGGATCTCCCCCTTGGGTCTGGTATCGTTCCAGGGCAGCCGACAGAAGGCATCAAGATCAAACCGCGCGACTTCCGATAACGTACGGTGCAACCAATATTGGGGCGAGGCGATCGCTCGCAGCGAATCCCAGGCACGGCAGATACCAAGCAACACTTGAGATTCCAGTTTCATCCGAACGACAGTTCGGAACGGGAATTGATGAGGCATTCCCGCGCTGGTCAGGCCACAGCAACAATGGCGATGAAGCGGAGGCGGAGCGCGGCGGCCGCCTCGCCATAGTGTGCTTCGCGATGATCGTTCGGGCACAGTGCAATGACATTGCCGATGAGGTCTGGGCCGCCCTCGTGCAGCGGCACGATGTGATGCGTCTCAAGATAGATGGCGCCGTCTGCTCGACGAAAGCCAGGTTCATCGCAGTGCTCGCAGCGACCGCAGGAGCGCTTGAGCACCGCCTCGCGGACCTTGGGATTACGGACGAAAACGGACCCGGTCTGCTCGCTCCGCACCGACGCGCCGCCGGGATCCGAATCGATCGAGAATTGATCGACGAAGGCCGGCGGCGCCGCGCCGCGTATAAGCAGATGCTTGCCGGTCGCCGCGTCATAGGCGCCGATCGACCACGGCTCCGGGTCGAGGGTTCGCAGCTCCACCTTTGAGGCTTCAGCATCGGGATCGTCGCGATCCCGGCGAACCCCGGCGTTGAGGATGACGCGGACCGCAAGATCGTCCCGAAGGGCGGCCTGGAGCGCCGCGTCGAGACGTGTGGCGCGCAGACCCCAGGGGTTGCCGCGACCCCGCGCATACTGGATCTCGGCATCCTCCCGAAAATTGCCGCGATGGACGATGCGGCCTTCGGCGTCTTCCGCCAGTAGGACGTGCCAGAGGTTGAGAACAATGGCGTTGCCGGCTTCGACGAAGACCCATTCGTAGCAATATTTGGGATTGGTGGCCGCCCCGGCCTCGCCCCGGCTGCTATTCGACCAGTCCGACACATCGAGACCCGCGGCGCGCACGAGGTCGATCACCCGATCCTTACGCGCTGGGCGCAGCGCTTCGAGCTCGGACGTGGCGGAGGGTTGTTCAGGCATCAAGGCTCGCCAGCATGCTGTGGCAGGGACCGATGCTCCTTGCGTTCCCAGCTCTCAATCAGGAACAAGGCGAGCGAACTTGCGGCGTTGAGGGCAAGGCGGGCGATCCGCGCGTCGATGCGGCGGAAGCCTTTCTCGCGTCCGTGGGCGTCTCCACCATGCGTCCGCAGTGCGCCGATGCCTTTGGCCACGGATGTCAAACCGCTGAGGGTTTGCCGAACGTCGGCTTCAACCTCGGACGGAAGGTCTGACCGACCAGGCGACAGCCCAAGCGGCTCCTGCACCGCACGGATAAGGCCATCGATGTCCTTCTTGGCGGGAAGCGGCAATTTGAGCTCGACGAGGATCGAGCGACAAACCGCTTCGATCAGCGAGCACGCGGCCGTCACCGCATCCTCCGGATCATCTTCCAGATTGGGAAGAGCACGGGCGATCTCCATCTGAACGGTGTCGAAATCCAAGGTCGCGACTTTCTGGATGAACGGCTCGACGATCGTGCCCGACCCTCGGCGTTCTGTCAGAAGCGCTTTCCCGCCGACGATGACGACGGCCAAGCCGTCGGGAGCCAGCGCCTTGTTGAGATGCTCGCGCACGGCGATCGCTTTGTCAGGTTCCGCCAGGTAATCACGAGGATCACAAACCCGCTCGATGATCCGGGCGATAAGGGCATCGCCATTCCCGTCGTAATGGTTTGCAGTCTTGCGCAGAAAATCCGTCGTCGCTGGAACGCGCGAGCCAACGCCGATGCGCATGTCCAGCCCGCAGTCGAGGAAGAATTGCTCGATCTTGGGGCCAGAACGATAGATTCCGATGGCGGGCGCATTGTCGTTGCCGGCCCCGCCCGTGATGGTGTCGACCAGCGCCTTGACGACGAACGGTGAGAATTTACCGGTCACAGCTTCACCGAGAGTTGCAGGGGAATTGGAGACCAGTCGCCCTCCGCCTCGGGCATCAGATACATCTCTTCGATTGGCCAGGCGGGCGGCTGGACCGACAGGAAACCTTTAAGTTCACGTGTCAACGCATCCTGCCCGAACTGCGCGACCATCATGACCGCGCAAGCTGCGACCGCCATAAATCCATTGGCCAGGTTCGCCTGATCGAACTCATGTTCGCGGTTGTGCTTGACGCCATGATAGGCCGCAAACCAAGGGAGAGAATTTGTTGGATCGAGGACGTCCCAGCCGTCGAAGGGCCTGATCGGGGCAATGTCTGGACAAGGATGGAAGTGAACGGCGTAATCCCGCAGACCGAGAGGGGCGGCGAGCTTCACGAATTCATTCGTGTTGAATTTTGCAGTCGATCCGTTGGCCGTCAGAATGCCGCGCCAGTGCATCTCGACCTCGGTCGCCGCCAGGATCAAGAGGTTGCGGATTTCATGCCCATAAACCGACAGGGTGCTGGCTGCGGGCTGCACGACGCGACAGATCGCTCTTAGATCATCAATCAAGGATCCGAGTTGGTTCTGCGCGCTGGTGATATAGCGCTGCTCCTTTGCATCGTCGGGGAACCAGAGCGTTTCCTTCTCCCTCAACGCGAGCGGACGTGCGACACGGGGGTGAAATTCCCCAGGCCGACGGACCATCCGCTGAAAGGGGCCGGAACCATCCAGTCCGTCGAGCCAGGGCGTTGAGCGCCGCAGGCACGCCCAGATCGTCTCGCCCGGATCCGCAGCATAATAGGTGCCCGCGCCCCCTTCGGGGTTGGTGACGCCCGCGCGCATTGCGGTCGCATCGACAAACCGCCATAGCTGCCGCCCTTGGCCGGGGCCCACGTCCCGGACGTACCAGCCCTCATCTCCCTGTCCGATTTGCGCCAGCGCCACGTTTCTCCCTTCCCATTCGCTACGTGCGTAGCGGATCGGGGTCAGGACCGCACGGCAAAGGTGCAACCGAGCCTAGGCGGCTCGCCTACGATCACCAACGGGCATCTCTCCCGCCCGCGTTGCCGCGGCCTCCCCGATCCCGCTATCCGATGCAATCGCTGATCCGGATACAACCGAGGGGTCCGCAGCTGGTGGAGCAAGATCATGCAACTCGCACTCGTCGGTTCAGAGCGGCTCGAAGCCTTCCCCGGCGGGCGTGGGCAGTGCCCGACCTGCGGGGCGGCGATGATCGCCAAGTGCGGGCCGCGCATCCTCCATCATTGGGCGCATGCCGGCCGGCGGAATTGCGACCCGTGGTGGGAGAATGAAACCGAGTGGCACCGTGAATGGAAAAATCTCTTCCCCGAGGCCTGCCGGGAGATTTCCCACACCGCGCCCGGCGGCGAGATTCACCGAGCCGACATCATGACCGCGACGGGGATCTACATTGAGGTGCAACATTCGGCGATGACCGACGCCGAGCGTATTTCGCGCGAGGCCTTCTACAAGAACCTGGTGTGGGTGATCGACGGGCGAGGTTTTCGCGGCAACTTCGAAGTCTATCATCGACTGCCCCATCCGAGTTCGGAGATCGCCCAGGACATCGTGTGGGCGAAGGCCACCCGGCCGATGCAAGGCGCGGCCGGTGGGCTGTTCTTCCGGCTTTCCGAGACGCAGCGTGACTATCCCGAACGGACGGTAACAAAGGCGACACTGAGTTTCGGGCGGATTTTCAGCCTTCGCGACATCCAGGCTGATGTCGAGGAGGTCTATTGCGGCCACCACCAATACGACTGGGTCCGCCCGCGGCGGACGTGGCTGGAAGCCACCTGTCCGGTCTACATCGACTTCGGCGGCGACTTTCTTGTGAAGCTCGAAATTTACGATGAGTCCAACCTGCCGTGTGTCCGCTATGTGCCTAAGACGACGTTTCTTCAGGAGGTCATGGTCGAGACGGACGCGCGGGCGATCGCGTCGCCTGTCTTTCCGCCGGACGACCGCTGACGCAGGCGGATACCAACGGGGGGGCTGAGTACGGCCGGAGTGAGGGGGTGACATGAGCGAACGCGTTCCGCCGAAGCGGCTCTACAAATATCGCAGCTTCAGCAATCTGACGCTGGGCATGCTCGTCAACGACACGGTCTATTTTGCCGACCCGACGACCTTCAATGATCCGCTCGACACGAAGCCCACGCTCGACACCGATCTGCCGAGCGCGGCGCTTGAACCCGTTCTGGCGCAGATGATTGAGGAACGGACAACGGCCGAGATGGCGGCGGCGGCAAAGACGATCCGCTACAACGGCCCAAAGACGCTCGATCATATCGCGCGCCAAAGCCGCAAGGCCGCCGAACGCCTGCTCGCTGATATTCGTTATAACGCCACCAATCCGGAATACGAGGTGGCCGATCCGGAGCAGTTCTTGCTTGGCCAATACGTGCAAGAGGAGCTGCTGCGGCGATACGACCGTGGGGTCTTCTCCCTCGCCGAGCGCGTCAACTGCCCGTTGATGTGGAGCCATTATGGCGACCAGCACCACGGCATTTGCTTCGGTTATTCGGTGCCGGCCGATGCTACCATCGACATCCACAAGATGAAGTATGGCGGCTCGCGCCTCGTCCAGGCCAGCGCGGTCTCGGCAATGCTCGCCGGCGACAGTGCGGCTCGGCGCGGAGTCGATGAAGCGGTCCTCCTCAGGAAGGCCCGCCCTTGGGCCTACGAACGCGAATGGAGGCTGCTGGGTCCACGCGGCGAGCAGCATTCGCCGCTTGAGCTCGAAGAGGTCATCTTCGGCATGCGCTGTTCTTCGGCGGTCATGTTCGCTATTATCCGGGCTCTGGAAGGCCGGGATCGTCCGGTGCGCTTCTACGAGATTCGTGGGCAGCATGGGCGCTTCCTCCTCGACAAGCGCGTGGCGGATACTGCCGAGCTCCTGGCGACGCACCCGCGACGGAATCGCGGGATTTTCGAGATTTTCAGCGAGTTCGAGGATCTAGACGCAGCGGACGCCGATAGTCTCGGGACGCAATGACCGATCGAACGATCTATGACGCCGCGGGCGGTGGGCATCCCGTGATGGAATCTGCGTCGGTCGTAATCGCCGCGGCGCAGCGCGAGCCCCTGCTGCACCAAGAGCTTCATATAAAGCCGGTCGGGCTTACGCCCTTCGCGGACGACGGACTTTACTTCATCGAGAATATGGATGGCCTGGAGGGCAGCATCCTTACTCTCGCTGCTTTTGGCGACGGGCAATGCGCGATCTATGGCTCAGCAGCGTTGGTCGCCCCGGGCATCGCCATCGCCGCAGCGCATGTCATCGCGGAGCATGACGGCGACGGGCTGTTCGAGGCGGTCGACGCCGCGCTCTATGCCTTCGGCGTGAGCGCGACTGGGCTCGCTGCTTGGCAGGTGTTGAAGATCACGTACAGCCTCGACGGCGACCTCGCAGTGCTGACCCTCGCCCATGCCTGCGAACCCCGCTCGCCGGTCGACGTGGCGCATTTCTTGCTCAGCGCGAAGCTGCCGCGGGTCGGCGACCGGGTGACGGCAGTCGGCTTCCGTCCGCGCAACGCCCGGCAAGCACTTGAACCCGAAATTCAGGTGCTTCCCGACGTAGCCGGGACTTTCCTGCTCAGCTCGGGCGCGATACTGGAAGTCTGGCCGCAAGGCCGCGACCGCGTGATGGCGCCCCGACCTTGTTTCGCGGCGGCGCTCGCCACCGTCGGTGCGATGAGCGGTGGCCCGGTGCTCGATG
Source organism: uncultured Sphingobium sp. (assembly GCA_964562225.1). Classification (GTDB taxonomy): domain Bacteria; phylum Pseudomonadota; class Alphaproteobacteria; order Sphingomonadales; family Sphingomonadaceae; genus Sphingobium. Next base: position 41,722 of record CAZLSU010000006.1, on the reverse strand, counting down.
CCGACGGCAAGATGATCGGGATCGTCACCAGCTCGGACGAGTCCGCCACTGCACCTTACACGATGGTCACGCTGATCTGGGACGCCCTGCTAAAGCCAGTGTCTCCCGCTTGGCCGCCGGGCTATTGGCCGCCAGGCGGCGGTCTTCTAAGCGACTTGCTCGATCCTGAAGAGGGCTGGCGGCTGCGCAAGTCGACCGAGGATGAATTTCGCTACGAGTTTGATCCATCGGCGGCAAAGCCCAAAGCCTAACCCTCGGCGAACGGTAAGACTTCCTCGTTCCGTTCATTTCAAAAGCGTGCTGCGAACTTCTTGGTTTGGTCGATTGCTGCCGACGACTTGTGGGACAATTCCCCCATCCGCAAAGACCCCGCCGAAAAGGGACGGCACGGAAGTGTCTTTCGCGTGCCTGTCCTGACGGCGACTTCGCGGCCACCGTCATGGCCATCTACCGGGTCACTGTCGCGTTCGTCGTAAACCTGGGGCGCTCCGGAATAGTCCCCGGGCACTCACCTCTGCGATCCGGAAAGTCGCATTATACTATGATGCGCGCCAATAACTTACCGCTTCAAATATTCGCCCACCGCGTCGGCGCCATTGCCGACTGCCTTCACCGCCTCGGCGAGCTTGTCGCGGCTGACACCGAACTTATTGGTCCAGTATTCCACCTCATAATCCTCGCCGAGCGCGATGCGCGAGCTATCCTGGGGCGCGCGGAGCGTCTTGTCGTCAGCCATTTCCATACCTCCTTGATGCGGGTTGCTGCCCTAACGGAACGCCGGTTGCCTGAAGAGTTTCCGCCAGCCTTTTCCAAAGGCGCGCTGTGTCGATGAACCGAGTCACATCAGCGCTGGAACGAGTCTGCCAGGCACGAGTCTATCAGTCATGGCCAAGTTGCTCGCAGAACCAGGGGAAGGAAGGGCCCGGAAACCGTCGAGGGCTCGAGCTTTACCAGCTTTGAGACCGCCCCCTTTTCAACCCGTCCAGCTGGCAACTTTGGTCGACACAGTTCCAACCGGCGATCGCTGGCTGCACGAAATGAAATATGATGGCTACCGGCTGCTCGTCGCCGTCGGCGGCAATGAAGCCCGCGCGTACACGCGGTCCGGCCTGGACTGGTCGGAAAAGTTCGCTGGCATCGTCGGCGAAGCGGGCAAGCTCAACATTCGGTCGGCGCTGCTCGACGGTGAGGCGGTCGTGATGGACGATAGCGGGCGTTCCAGTTTCCAGGATCTCCAGGGAGCGCTCAAAGGCGCGCCGTCCAGTATCGATTATATCGCTTTCGATCTGCTCGAGCTCGACGGGGAAGATCTTACCCGGTTGCCCCTCGCGGAGCGGAAGGCGAAGCTGCGTGAGATCCTACCCGAAGGAAGCCACCGCATCCGATATTCGGAACATATCGAGGGTAACGGCGAGAAGCTGCTTCACAGTTTCTGCGACGCCGGGCTCGAGGGCGTCATCTCAAAGAAGGCCGACGGCCGCTACATTGGTTCGCGCTCGGGCGGCTGGCTTAAGACTAAATGCATTAAGCGCCAGGAGTTCGTCGTCATCGGCTGGACGCCGTCCGACAAGTCGCGCGGGTTTCGTTCGTTAATCCTCGGGATCCATGAGGGGGGCGAGCTGCGATACGCCGGAAAGGTCGGAACGGGCTTTAGCATGGACGAGATAGAGCGTCTGATGGAGACGATGCGCCCGCTCGAGCAGACAACGCCAACTGTGAACGCACCTCGTGCGGAGGTTCGCGGCGCCCATTGGCTTCTACCCAAGCTCGTAGCGGAGATCGCCTACACCGAGATGACAAACGAAGGCACGCTGCGCCATCCGAGCTATCTCGGGCTCCGCGCCGACAAGAAGGCTGAAGCGGTCGTCCTTGAAGTCGAGCAATCGGTGACCGAGATCGCGGCACCGGCGGTATCGCGCGTCAAGATCAGCAACACCGACCGCATCATCTTCCCGGAATCCAGCATTACCAAAGGCCAGCTGGCGAACCATTATGCGGGGGTCGCGCCGATCATGCTGCCGTGGCTGGGCAGCCGCCCGATCAGTCTGGTGCGCTGTCCGCAGGGCCGCGCCAAAAAGTGCTTCTTCCAGAAACATGACGCGGGCAGCTTTGGCGACGCCGTCAAACATGTCGGCATTCTGGAGAAGGATGGCCACGAGGAGCCCTATCTCTTCGTCGATACCGCTGATGGCCTGATGACCTGCGTCCAGATGGGAACGATCGAATTCCACGGCTGGGGTGCCCGTATCGAGGATGTCGAAAAGGCTGACCGCCTTGTTTTCGACCTGGACCCGGACGAGGGGCTGGACTTTGAGAATGTGCGCACCGCCGCCTTTCATTTCCGCGACATCCTAAAATCGATCGGGCTTGAGACCTTCCCGATGCTCACCGGCGGGAAGGGCGTGCATGTAATCGCGCCGCTCGTACCGCAGGCCGAATGGCCGGAGGTGAAGGATTTCGCGCACAGGCTGGCCCAGGCCGTGGCGCAAAGCGATCCGCAAAACTTCACCGCGGCGCTGCCCAAGGCGCAGCGCAAGGGACGCATCTTCGTGGATTACCTGCGCAATCAGCGCGGCGCGACGGCTGTCATGCCCTATTCGGTACGGGCGCGCCCGGAGGCGCCGGTCGCCGCGCCCATCACCTGGAAAGAAATGGAGACGATCGACGCGCCGAACCACTTCCACATCGGCGATGCCGATGAACTCGTGAAACGGGCTGCCTCCAAGGTGTTGAAGGGCTGGGGCCGCGCCGACCAGACCTTGCCGGACCTGTGACACGGTGAAGATCGCTACCTACAATGTGAATGGCGTGAACGGTCGCCTGCCCGTGCTTCTTCGGTGGCTGACGGAAGCGCAGCCTGACGTCGCGGTGCTTCAGGAACTGAAGGCTCCCCAGGAAAAGTTTCCGGAGGCTGCCATCCGGAGCCTCGGTTACGACGTCATCTGGCACGGACAGAAGAGCTGGAACGGCGTCGCTATGCTGAGCCGCGTCGGCGACATCCATGAAACGCGGCGCGGCTTGCCGGGAGACCCTGATCCAACCCAAAGCCGATACATCGAAGCCGCAGTGAACGGCGTCCTCATCGCAGGCCTGTATCTGCCGAACGGCAACCCATGTCCCGGTCCGAAGTTCGATTACAAGCTCGCCTGGTTCGAGCGGCTGATCGAGCATGCGGCGGAGTTGCTGGCGACCGGCGCGCCCGTGGTGCTGGCAGGTGACTTCAACGTGATGCCGACCGAACGCGATGTCTATAAGCCGGAGCGTTGGCTGGACGATGCGCTGTTCGCGCCTGAGGTCCGTGCTGCCTATTTCCGGTTGATCGAGCAAGGGTGGACGGATGCGCTACGGACCATCCATCCCGACGAGACGATCTACACATTCTGGGACTATTTTCGAAACGCCTATGGCCGCAATGCCGGGCTTCGCATCGACCATCTTCTGCTCAGTCCCGCCCTCGCCGGCCGGCTCGTCGACGCTCAGGTCGACCGTCACGTGCGCGGATGGGAGAAAAGCAGCGATCACGCCCCGACATGGATCGAGCTGGCGCCAGAGAAGGCTGCGCGAAGGCGACGGACCTGACACCAGCCTCAATCGGAGAGCGCGGCCGATCGCGGGGAGCGCCTCACGCTCCTTCGTCGACTAGCTCGGGCGCAGCTTGCGGATCGTCCTCGAACAGCTGTGGTGCGGATGCCGGGGAGGCGTCCTCAAACGTCGATACTGTCACTCCGACAAGACGGATCGGCTTGGTGGTCGGAAGAATCGACCGGATCAGGTCGAGAGCCGCTTCGCGAAGCTCCTCAAATGTCATTATCGCCGACGGACGGCTCCTACGGCGGGTGATCTGCTGGAAATCAGCGTATTTGATCTTCACGGTCGCTGTTCGGCCAAACGCTTGGCGCTTCTCGCACCATGCCCAAACCTCCTCGGCCATGCGGACGACGCCAGCCTCGATGTCTGCAGAGGCGACAAGATCCTGCCGGAACGTGGTTTCAGATCCCGACGATTTGCGTATCCGGTTCGGATTGACCGGGCGCTCATCCTCGCCGCGCGCGATCGCGAAGTACCAGTCAGCAGAACTGCCGAAATGCTGCTGCAGGAAAGCGAGCGACTTTAACCGGAGATCGCCGCCTGACTCGATGCCCAGTCGCTTCATCTTCTCGGCCGTCACGGGGCCCACGCCGTGGAAGCGGGAGACGGGCAGCGTCTCAACCCAGGCTGCACCCATGTCTGGGGTGACCGCAAACTGCCCGTTGGGCTTTCGATGGTCCGAGGCGAGCTTCGCGAGAAATTTATTGTAGGAAATGCCGGCGGACGCGGTGAGGCCGGTTTCCGCTAGGATGCGCGCGCGGATCTCCTTGGCGGTAAGCCATGCTGTCTTCAGGCCGCGGCGATCGGCGGTCACATCGAGATAGGCCTCGTCGAGCGAGAGAGGCTGAATGAGGTCGGTGTAGTCGGCGAAGATGCTGTGGATCTGTTGCGACACAGCGCGGTAGACCTCGAAGCGTGGCGGGACGAAGATGAGATCGGGGCAGCGCCTCAGCGCGGTCACTGACGGTAGCGCCGATTTGACGCCGAAGGTCCGCGCTTCATAGCTCGCCGCAGCCACGACGCCCCGCGTCGCACCGTGCCCTACCGCGACCGGCTTTCCCCTGAGCGAGGGGTCATCACGCTGTTCCACGGACGCGAAGAACGCGTCCATGTCGACATGAATCACTTTTCGGACTGCAGACTCGCAAACCATGGATGCCGAGTTAGCACGATCCGAACATAAAGAGAACGTTTGCTTGACGACCGGTCGATTCGAGTGGTGGCTTTAGTGGCGCCGGCAGAAGAGTTCAGATCATGGTATGCTGCGCAGCAAGCGGCGGATAAACCCGTGCCGTCGTCAGGCTTCCCTTTGGCAAGCTTCGTAGCACGGCGCTGGCCGGAACGGTCGGGTCCAGCCAGTCGGACCACTGATCCCGGGTGAGCGGGATGATCTGGCGCGAATGGTACGGCGCGACGTCTTCCCCCGGTTCCATGGTCAGCATCGTGAAAGCCTCGCCATCCGGCGTCTCGCGCCAAATGCCGGCGATGCAAAACCAGGGATGATCGCGAAGAGTGAACAGCCATTTGGTCTTACGCTTCTGCTTAGGATCCTCGGGCTTGGTGAATTCGTAGAAGCCGTCGGCTAGAATGAGGCACCGGTGGGATGTGAACTCCCTACCTTCCGACCTGAAGTTATAGACCGGCTTGCCGCCCTGCCCGGCCCAACTCCATCGACGGTTGAGCAGTTCACCCGTTCCGCGAGCCTCCCCACTCCGCACGATTGGGGCGGTATCGCTGATCTTGATGTCCTCGCGAGCCTCGACGTTCGGAGTCCCCTCGGGCATTTTGACCTTGATCTTGAGGTTATCGAAATCCTCGACGATCGACGCGATATCGACTTCCAGGCGATAGTCATTGCACATCCGGCTTCTCACTTTGATCTGGCTTGCGACTCAACGACGTTCCCATTATGTTCCTTGCGATGGACAAGGCAACGCCCTTCGACACAGATGCGCCACTCGGCTCACAGCGCGCAATCATCCGCTACAACCCGGCGAAAACGCTGGAACTGGAAATGGTCCACGCCAGGTGGGGTTCCGATCCACGCTTCGGCGCGGGGACGTCCTTCAGGTTCGTGCGGTCTGAGGGCAAGACCTTCCCGAGCCATCGTTGCCTCGTGCCCGCCTCCGAATTTCACATGACGGTTGGAGACAAGCGGTATCGGGTGACGCTTGATGGCGGGAACTTCTTCTACCTCGCTGCGGTCTGGGAGCCAGCGATGGCCGACTGGCCAGAGAGCTACAAGATCGTCACCGTTACGGCGAACCCGGAGGTCAGCCGGTTCCAGGAGCGGCACGGCGCGATCATTCACCGGCGGCAAGTCATGCAGTGGCTTGACCGAACCGTTCCAGAGACCGAATTGCTAGAGACACCACCGGCGCGAACCTTCATCATCGAAGAGATTGCGGGTAGCGCAATTCAAACCGCGCTTGCCTTGTAGCGACGCCCTGCCTGATAGCCGCTAGATGATCGCCGCTGCGATCTGACGCAGTGTCTTTACGAACGTGTCGAGCAATTGGCGCCCCTGCATGGCCGCCGGGGCGGTGTCGTCGACCCCCGCCCGCACTTTGCCGCTCGCGATGTTGCCCGAGCCAAGATGGGCGTCGGCGAGCCGTAAATCGTAGATCCCGAACAGGGGTGCCGTCATGCTGCTTGCAGCAGCCTCTCCGAGCAGGCTGCCGATGAGCTTTTCGAGCGCCTTGTTCGAGCCGGGCTTTTTGCCGTCCTTTTGCTTGGGCACGGCGAGCGGCGAGAGGACGGCGTCGACGTCGACCCGCTCCGTAAACAGGCGGGTTACTTCCTTCGAGAGCTCAAGGAGGCCGTCTGCCTCAGCCACCTGAAATCGGTGCGCCCGGCGTAGCAATGTGGGAACTGCCTTATCGGCTCGAAGCAGTGGGAGCCCGTATTTCGCCTTGAAGGCCGTATCAATCTCGTCGAGCGCAACTGAGAGCTCGGACTCGGGTGCGACGGTGGCTGCTGGCCTCACCTCCATTTGGGCGGCGAAAAGCTCCGCGGACACACCACCGTCGGGCGTCACGTTGTGAGCACTCCACAATCGTTGCTCCCACGGATCGAGCGCGCCGATATCCTTGGCGAAGACAGTGATGAGGCCGAGCCGATTGACCCCGAAATGCACGTTAGTGCTGGCACCGAGCGCGCCAGTCTCCGCGCTGTACCAGTGCAGCGTCGCGCCGCGATGGCGCATGAGCGCGGAGACCACGGTCGGGTCGAAATAGAGCCAGGACGACACGCCGGCGAGATCCTCTCCTGACGCGCGCCGACCATCATTCTCCAGCGCGAAACTGGTCGAGTGAGGATCCTTATCGCCCCGGATGCGGGTACTGCGTCCTCCCGCTTGAACCCATTCCGTCCGCCACATCGCGCCCAATATGCTGAAATGATCGGTTGGCACGGGCCAGCGGCCATTGCTGATGCGCCCCTCGCGCGTGTCCCTTCCTGCCACCTCGTCAAACGAGTCACCAGGCCAGCTGTGAACGGGTTTGTCGGCGGTGACGGCGGTTCGTTGCCAGTAGCTTGAGCAGTAGAGGGCCATGGCACGCGCGCTGAGATAGTCGCCCAAAAACTCAGCCCGGATCTCAAGCAGCACGGGTCGTTCGTGGTGGTCTCGCTTCAGTCGCGCAACCTCGGCCCAACCCTCCGAAGGCCGAAACCAGCTATCGCCCTCGCGTAAGAGCTTGAGGGCGACGATCAAATCAGGATGCAGATGCCAGATGTGGAGATGTTCGTCCTCGAGATATTGGTCGATCACGAGGTTTACACCGATCGGCTCATCTGCTCTGCGATAGAAGAGATCGGACGCACGATAACCCCAGGGCTCCATGCCGCCCCGATGTGCGGCAACGCCAAGGTCACTCCATCCGATCTTTTCGCCATCAATCCTCTTGGTGTCGTAGATGGCGGCAGTAGCGATCCCGGTATATTCCTTTAACTCCAGGATACCCGGTTCCGGGGGGCTGATTTCCACGTCGGCGTCATGGCGCAGCGGTATCCATGGCCGCCCCTGGAGGGCGTGGACGTCGCGCAGCTCGAAATACTTTTGTTGGATCGGCATGGTTATCCCTGACTGGTCTATCCCCAATACAGCTAACTGGGGAAATCGGGCACCGGCTTCTGCAACAAGGGGCGCAAAGCGAGGGAATTGTCATCAGTGACACTTTACCCAGCGTTTCCAGGTAAAGTGTCACGGGTGGCACCAGCAGCTAGAGGCTTTCTGGTTGCGATAGCATGAGGCGGGTCCTGAGATTGCCATCGGGCCTTCGATGCAGGTCGATACTATACCCGCTGCGCGGCCCGAAGGTCATCAATTCCGCGACAGTCTCGTACGACGTGTTGGGTCCGAAATAGCGCGTCGTCCCGTGCCAGTTCTGTCCCTCGATCAGCCGCATCCGGTAGGTAGCTGACGGCACCGGAACGGTGACCCGGCTGTTGGCAGCAACGTAGATCGACAGCGCGTGGTTATTTGTATCCGGGTCGAAGAGCTGAACCACAGCATTGGCCTCGCTCGTCACGATTGTCAGAGAGCTTCTGCTGACGATGCCGACCATGTTTGTCGGCACCGTTACCGATCCTGTTTCAGGAAACGGTGCCGCCTTCTCGAAATCCGGTAGCCACCCTTTACGCTGGGCCTCTCCGTACATTGGGACCAGGATTGAGGTCGCCGAGAGCAAGATTATCCACTTCTGCCACGGATGCGAGACCATACGCGGCGTGGACCTGTGCCGATGTTTCCGACCAGAACCGACATCCTTGCCGTCGAACCACAGGTCATGGTGCTCAAGCCGCCCCTTCTTGTCGATCCAGGCGGCACTGCCGAGGCGAGCGCCGCTTTCGCGGCGGCGACGCTCGTGCATATAGTCGCGATCATCGAGACCCATCGGCCGTCTCCCTACGCGGCTGCGAGCGCGACGCTGAGCGCCGCCTCGCGAAGATGACCGACGGCGGCCAGCGCTGCCGGGACGGTGGGCCGGGCCGAGGCGGGGATGCGGATTGTCTGATAACCCGCGTGTGCGGTCATCGCATCGCGCTTCCGGTCTTTCTGAGCGTCGTGCGTCCGGTCATCGAGTTCGACCAGGGCGACGATCTTGCCCGTCGTTTGATCGAAGATCACGAAATCGACGATCTTCTGGGAAAAGGCATTGCGATCGGCCGGGGTAGACCTGCGCCCCAGTCGTTTGGGAACGGTGAGCAATGCGCCCATCGCAACCTGAGTGTGAACCCGGTACATCGGCAGAACTTCTTCCAGCGCGAAGAGCATCGCCTGCTCGCGAGACGTCAGGAAAGGCTTCGCGACCGGTGCCGGAGGAACCGCGCTCATACCGTGCGACATGAGAAAGAGCACGACCGCGACGCCGATCAGGATCGGTACCACCAACGGGTGTTGGGCGAGATAATTGGGAAGATGAGACATGGGGATTCCCCTTTTCGGTTTAGCGCCGACCGCCTCGCGGCGATCACGCGCCAACGGTGTCAGTTCCAGCCGTCCTTGCGGCCCTCGTTGCTGTCCCGCAGCGTGCGGCCGTCGATCGCCGAGCGGCGGATCTCGAGTTCGACCTGGTCGCCCTTACGGCGGGTGCGGAAATCCGCTTCGCTGAGGCCGTTGCGGCGCGCATAATCCTCGGCCGCTTTTTCGCTGCCAAACTTGCCGCCTTCGTCAAAATCCCATGCCATGGTCGGTCTCCTTCATTCTGGCCGGCACCGCGCCGACGCTTCGCTACAAATCGAGCCCCAGGCTGCGCTCGGGCAGCGGGGGCAAAAGGTCGCTCTTGTCCGGCTTCAAATCGGACGGCGCCTTGAGGTCGCCGGCCTTCGCCGTGGCCGGGGGTGGCGCGACCGGTCCGTCCGGGACCGGTGGCAGATCGGCGAAGATGTCGGGCTGATCGACCATGTTGATGCCCTCGATCGGACCCGGGTCGAACTTCGCCGCGGGCGCCGGTCCCTTCTTGGCGTCGATATCGAGGCGACCGACCGTCTCGAGCGCGGAGGTCTTGTTGCCGGGATTGAGATCGAGCTGGCGCTCGAGCTTTTCCCGGTTGTCCACCACCATGGTCAGAACGTCGCGGACGCGCGTCACGCCGACATTGAACAGGCGCTGGTTGGACAGATTGCGCTCATGACTGTCCATGACCGTGATGGCTTTGTCGGTCGTGATGCCCTGCGCCATGTGCATGTTGAGCGCGTAGGCAAGGTCGAGACGCGACAGCATCGGATCGCCCAGATCGAGCGTCAGCCTCTGCTGCCCGGCGGTCTCCACGGTGACGCCATTGGCATCGACTGTCAGCACGCGGGCGAGCGCCGCGTTGTGGAGATCCCGCGGCTTGTCGTTGGCGGTCCAGCGGATGCGGTCGCCCTCCCGCACGTGGAGGTCCTTCTTCTGGGTGAGCTCGAGCCGGTCGCGTTTCTCGGTCGGCGAGAGTTTTTGCGGGTCGAACCGGATCTTCCGGCGGCCATCGCTGAGCTCGACCCTGCCGTTGGGCATAACGCGGGTGACATCGTACCGGCCTTTTCCGAGGCCGATGTCCTGCGCACCGCCGCGGCCGACATCGAGCGTCTGGCCGGGCTGGTAAGTCGACGCGTAGCGCAGCTCTTCGCGGGTCAGATTGACCCGTTCATAGACGGTGAGGTGGATGGCCTGCCCCCTCACGGTGCCCTCGGCCGCGAGGCCGTCCTGAATACGCTGATTGATGATCGCACGGGATTCCCGGCCGGACGCGAAGACGGCGGTCGCCTCGCGATCGCCCGAGGACAGTGCCAGCCACATGTCGGCGGCGGTCTCCGGCGCGCTGGCGCTCTCATGGACGTTGTCGCCCAGCACCTTCATCGCCTCGCCGGCCTTGCCGACATTGGCGAGCGCCGCGACGGTCCGCAGCGTATCAGTGCGCTGGCGGATATTCTCGTCCATCCGCGCCATGGTGCCGCCGGCCGCCTGGATCATCGCGAACGACTTGCCCGCGTCGATCGAGGAGAGTTGCTGGCGGTCGCCGACCAGCACGAGTTTGTCGACGCCGAGCGCCTCGGTGATCCGGTGGAGCATCAGCATGTCGTCGCTCGAGACCATCGAGGTCTCGTCGACGACAAGCATGGCCCCTGCGAACTTCGCCTGCGCAGCCTCGAACCGCGGCGTGTCGCGCTCGGTCACGAACCGTTCGTTGGCGAGAACGAAAGAGGCGATCGTCTGGCTCTTGATGCCGGCACTTGTCGCAAGATCGGCGATCATCTTGTTCTGGAAAGCGAGACCGAAAACATTGCGGCCCTCACTCTCGGCGACCCGGGCGACCGCCTGCAGCATCGTCGATTTGCCGGCGCCGGCGACGCCCTGAATGGTGACGGTGCGATCCTCAGACGCCAGGATCAGCGTGGCCGCGGCAAGCTGCCCGGCATTGAGCGGGCGATCCGCGGCCGTCTGCAGCCGTGCGGGCGCATCGGCGGTCTGGACGATCGGAGCGGCTTTTCCCGCACCGGCCTCGACTGCCTTGAGGATGCTCTCTTCGGTGCGGAGCGCCTCCTGCGTGGTGACCATGCTCACGCCTTTGTCGCCGGCGCGGACGACGCCGGGGATCAGCTGCCGGTTCTCGATCAGCTGGCCGATGCGGTGCTCGACGGTGTCGATCGTGACGCCCTTCAATCCCAGATCGAGCGCGGTCTTCGCCAGCAGGTGGACGTTGAATGCCGCCTCGCGTTCGGAAAGGATCCGGACGGCGGACGCGACGGCGAGCTGCGAGCGGGCTGTCGCGGGAGACTGGGTGACGCGCGCGAGCCCTGAATCGACCAGCGGATCGTGCGGGCGAAGGAAGCCGCCGACCAGGTCGCGCGCGCCGGCGATCGCGTCGCTGACCGCGCGGAAGCCGCGCTCAAGCCGGCCGTCGGCGGCGCTCAGACCTGAGCGTGCCTCGGCCGAAGCGAGCAGGCCCTTTCCGTCGAAGCCGAGCGCCGCTGCCTTGTCGATCCAGCCTTTCAGCAGCCCGTCGCGGTCATCGACATTGAGTTTGGGATCACGGGTGTTGGTGGTGATCCCGTCACGGCCCTTGGCCGAGACGATGCCGAGTGCCGCCGCCTTTTCCAGGATCGCCTCGCGGCGCTGGCTGAAGGCGTCGATCACCGCCTTGGGCACGCCCGCTATTTCGAACGTGCCGTGTTTACCCTTGAGCTCTACGCTGTAGCCAAGCTTCTCGAGGCCGGCCCTCAGATAGGCGTGGTAGATGGCGCCGATCGTCGTGTTGCTGCTCCAGATCTTGTCGGCGTGGAGCGCCTGCCATTTGCCGTCTGGCATCTGCGTCAGATTGGCGACGACGGCATGGACATGGGCCTGCGGGTCGAGCGCGCGGCTCGTGTCGTGCTGGAACAGCGCATAGACCAGATTGCCGGTTTGGACCGGGACCTTGCGGCCCTCCACATCCTTGCGACCCTCGGCGAGATTCTTCTCGACCCATGCCATCGTCTTCTGGACGGCAGCCATGTTGGCCGCGAGCACGCGTTTGTCGCCGGCGACATAGGCCATGAGGGACACCGACTTAGGCGCCGAGAAGGTGAGATCCACGCCGTTGCGGCGGTTTTCCACTTGGGCGACGCCCTCGCCTGACGGCAGCGTCCCGCTCAGGATTTCCTCGAACGCCTGTTTCGAAACCTCGCCTTCGAGGCCGAGCGTCTCGGCCCCCGCCCCGCCCCATTCGCTCTGCTCAGCCGAGCCATCGGCGGTGTAGTAATTGTCCTTGAAGTCGTCCTTCGCGAAATAGTTCGCGGCGCCCGAGGCGGAGCGGACCGAGGCGACCGAGAGCACGCCCTAGATCCCCATATCCATGCCATCGGAATCGCGCCCGCTGGCAAAGCCTTCCCGCAGCTCGACCAGGGTCTGATCCTCGACCTGGGCGGCGCGCGGTTGCGCGTCGCGACCGTCGCGGCGCTCCTCGCTGGTCCGGGTGCCGGCGGCCTGCTCCTCCGGCTTGTCGCGCGCTGTCTGCGCCTTGTCAGCCGCATGGATAGCGGGCGTCGTCTGCTCGTTCCGATCGTCGGTGCGCTGCGCCGCGCGCATCGTCTCGGCATTCTCCTCTTCGGTCGGAGTGCTGAGGATCCGCGCCGCCATCTCCTTTGCGAGATTGGTCGCCTCGACCACCTCCTCCACGATCTGGACGGCGCCATCACGCCCACCTGCCTCGCCTCCTGCGCCGTCCTCTTCGGCGAACACTTCCTCTCCGCGCCTCGACCGCACCGGGCTCATGGTGGGTCGCGCGACAAACCCCTGGGCGACCTGGGGATAGTCTTGCCATTCGAGCAGAATGCGGGCCGCCGGAAAGCCATCGGGGAACTTCACGAAGCCATGCATCGAAGGCAGGTTGGTGATGTCGTCGGCGATCACGAGCGGTTCGACCTGCTTGCGCGGGGTCAGCGTCGAGGCGTCACGATTGTTGTTGTAACCATAGCTGTACGCCTCATCCATCTGACGCACTTCACGGTTGCCGATGTAGCGCGCGCATTGCTCGGCCGTGTCGAGGTCTGCGGTTGCCAGGATGAGCTTGGATCGGGCGAGCGAGGCGAGATTGCGGGCGCCCTGCTCGCCATAAACTTCGACCAGTTTCTCGAAGCTGTGGATGCCCAGGATCATCGCGCCGCCGAATGCGCGCGCGGTCTGGAGGCCATTCTCGATTGCCGGCAGTTTGTGGAGCGCGCCGAGCTCGTCGAACATGAACCACATGCGCAAGGAGCGGGTGCGCGGCATGGTCATGAGACGGTTGATGCACAGGTCCATCCAGAGCGTCAGCAGCGCCCGGTTCATCGCCAGATCGACATAGTTTGAGGTGATGAAGAGGATCGCGCCGGGCTGCTTGTCGCCGGTGATCCAGTCGCGGATCGAGAACTGCTCGCCCTCGTCGGGCAGGAAGCGCAGGACCTGCGCATTGGTGTTGAAGACGGCACGGATCGATTCCGCCATGCGGGCGGCTTCCGGGGCGGTCAGCGGGTCGGCGATGGTGTTGGCGAGGAAACGGTGAACGCGCTTCAGATCGGCCGTCATCAGGTTTTCGCTGAGCGCCAGATTGGTGGTCTGGCCGCGCTCCTGGAGGCGGACGCACATTTCGATGAACAGCGTGCGCGCCGCCAGCGCCCAGAAGGGCTCCGAGGATCCACCGTCCGACGGGATCAGGGCTGCAGCCGCCGCAGTGAATTCGCTGTGCGTGCGGCAATCGTTGAAGATCGACCAGGCCGGGCAGCGTTGGTCCATCGGGTTGAGGATCGTATCCCGCTCGGGATCGTAGAAGGCTTCGACATAGGCGCCTGTCAGGTCGAAGATGACCGCATTGTCCTGGCGCGCCCGCATCTGCGCGACGAGACTGCGAAGCTCGGTAGTCTTGCCCGATCCGGTCGTGCCGATGAGCATCGTGTGCGACTGCTCCATGCGGTGCGGATAGGGCACGCCGGCAAGCGAATAGGGGTGGTGAATGCCGCCGGCTTTCCGCTCGGCAAAGGGCAATCGGAGCACCGCCGAAGGGCTTAGCCGGGGGAAGAATTGACGCGCATCTTCCTCGAATTTGGCGGCGTTATGCTGGGCGATTTCGGCGAAGAGGACATCGCGCTCGACCAGCATCGCGCCGCGTTCGTGGCGTTCCTGGAGGATGGTCTTGCCGCGCCGCCGGGAGATATCGACGAACCAGATCGTGATCGGCGCGATGACGAAAACCGAGACGAGGATCGAGCCGATAAACGCGTGGACCGTGGTTGCCCACGCCTTTTGGACGGCGGGGATATAGGGCACGGCCGGCATGATCGTTTTGTAGATCTCGCCGTTCGGCAGCGTGACGTTGACGCGCTTGTTGGGATTGAGGTCGACCCAGTTCCAAAGCGCCGAATAGAGCTTCATGCAGACGAGCTGGAATCCATGCTCGTCGAGGCGCAGCGAAAGGATGATGAACCAGGCGGCGAGGAAGGCGAAGAACCAGGCGATGATGGGCAGCTTCGCGCCCGAAAACCACATCAGCATCTCATGGGTGAGGAGCTGGCTGCCGCGTGTGAAATTGCCCGAGTTGCGCTGAACCCGGCCCCGCGCGGAGTGATGGGTCAGCGGGATGTTTTTCCCGTTCGAGCGGATGTCCTCACGCGCCATGATATTGAACCAGGCGCTTGTCGGTTTCGGCGACGAGCCGCTCGCGAAGCTCGGGATATTGCTCGCGGATGATGATGTCCAAAGCGAGCTGCTGGAACTCGCTGATCCGTGCAAGACGGCGGTGGCTGGCGGTCAGCAGATCGGACGAGGAGAGGAAGACGTCCAGCGCCGACCGGATGATGTCGGCGACGCTGAGCTTGCGCTCCGCAGCGATGGTGCTCAGCCGATCCCACTGGGTCCGCTCGAGCCGCACATTATAGTGCCGGTAACTGGTAGCCAAGACCAACCTCCTAGCAGGGAGGCTGGTGGGGACTGAAGAAGGCCTGACTTATAGCCTAGAGGCTGGCACGCGGCAAGTTGATCGTCGAGTGCCAAACCATCGTAGTCGTCCGTACTACGCTCAAGTGGCGGATTTGTGTGGCTTTTACGCGCCGCAAGAACCGTACTACAATGTAGTCGCCTTTCCATCCGCGCTAAACCGTTGCGCAGCAACGGAAACCTTGCACCTTCAGGTGCGTAGGGTGTGCATATCCTCAGAGACCGATACCCTGTCCCTGGGCTGTCTAGCGATGTCTGCTGGGGTGCCCGTTACCGGGGCCGGCTGGGGACCGCTCCGCCTACGGGCGGAACGTGCATAGCGTCTGCTGCGAAGCAGTCAGGCTGCGCGATCGGGGACGGGCAAGCGAGCGATGCCCTCCCCCATGCGCGCCGGGACTTTGGTCCCGAAGCGCGCATCAATGGGGGCCACCGGCCCCATTGGCCGGGCGAGGATCGTAACCCGGCAGGGCGGAGACAAGGCAAACGCCTTGGCTCCGTGAGCTTTGATCCCGGCGTCCGTCCAGGACGACGGGATCTCTAGCGAATAGAGCCGTCATCGGGCGATGAGCCCGATGCGCCCCCGCCTTCACCTGCTTCTTCCGGCGCGCTGTAATCGCCGTTATAGTCACGGTGTTCACAGCCCGATTAGCGTTGAACACGAGGCCCTTATGGCAAAGACACTGGAACAGGAGCGTTTGGCGTTCGAAGAGGATGCGCGTCGGCTGGAAGAGCGGCGCAGAAGGCTCGAAGAAAAAGAGCGCGAGCAGGCCATTTCGACGGTCGAAAGATCAGGCTTGCTCAAGCTCGAGGCCAAACGGCTGGCGGCCCTCACCGACCGGATCAAGACCCTCGGAATCGAGGCAGTCGAGAAGCGGCTGGCAGCCTGACCCTGACCCGCCGCGCCAACGGCGCGGCACGGACATGGGGGGTTCGATGCCCCCCATGTCCGTACCTCTCCCAGCAAAAAAAAGGGAAAGGCCGGAGCCCCTCCCATGATCCTTCAGAACTCGTCGGACATCCGGCCCGGGACCGTGTGGACCACCCGGTCGATGAGCATCATCGGCAGCGCGTTATAGTCGCCTTCGTCGACCGCGATGTACCGTCCGGGCGCGTCCTCAATGACGTGTTGGTCGAAGAAGCTGTGAAGCGCGCGACGCTCTGCGAAGGCCAGCGCGGCGAGATAGTTGGCGGTGTCGGCATGGGCGGCGGTCGAGATGATCTGCATGTTGTCCTCCTGTCGTCTTAAATGACAGGGGAAAGGTCGTCGTTGAGGGAGCCGCCGGGTCAGGGACGCCGGCACAGCCGGCGCCGCGAAGCGGCGGTGGGGGTCACGATTTTCTTCGGCGGCCACCGCCGCCGAAAGGAAGCACTGCCGCTCGCTCCGCCGAAGAAAATGGTGGGGCCCCGCCGTCCTTGACGCGGTGGCTCCCTCAACGACATGCTCGGAATTCTGTGAGAGATTTTATCCTCTGATGGGCACGCATACGGTTGCGCTTGGCGCCATCTGAACTTCGCTTATTCGGGCTGCGCAAGCCTGATGCTCGCCGCGGCCTTGAGCCACAGACTGTTCGAAAGGAGCCAGACCATCAGGACCGCCACGAACAGGCGGTTGGTGATCCCATAAGGCGCGCCCCTGTGCAGGGTGAGGTATTGCGCGACGAAGGCGAGGAGGAGGACGCCGGCGAGTGCCAGGGCAGCCACCCGGTGGCGCTTCCACTGCGGGTCGAAAGTGTAGCTCAGGCTCAGACAGATCGATGAGAGCATGATGCTCACGATGTTCACGAGAAAGCTGATGTTGTGGATATCTCCCGTCCGTGTGGATGCCGCGGTTTCGAGATCGGTCGGGAACACCGCCGTGACGATCAATCCCGCAAATGCAACGATGAGGAGGCCCGCGCTCGCCCTCCCGAGCCACGATTTTGGTCCTATCCGCAGTAGGCCCGTTGCTAGCGCCAGACAGCCAAGCGAGATCGATAAAAAGGCGCTCGTCATGATCGGGCCGAAAGCACCGATGGCATAGTCGCTGATCATGTGATCCGCGATCGTATAGTCGGGTCGCAGGACGTGCAGGAGCAGGAGCGCTGCGATGAAATAGGAAAAGAGCAGGAGCGCCGCTGTGGCAAGCCAAACGACACTACGCGATGGCAGATTGGAACGCTCTTTCATCGTCTGCTTTCCCGCTGAGCCAGTATCCCGACAGACTATGGTATCGGTTACTGCTTGCAAGCGTAATAGGCCCTGCTGATCTGCCAGATGTCGACACCGCTTATCCGCCGAAGATGTGGCAACCTGGACTTAAGACGCGACATCTACGAAGCGTGCGATGAACGAACAGGTTTCTATCGCCGCCGCCGACACCATCGCATGGGCAAGTGTCCATGAGACGGTAAATGCACGGCGCGGCCGCTGCCTGAACGCGTTTTCGCGCGCCGAATATGCCGTGTCCGAGGCGCTGGACCGGTTATCGCAGGACGCGGAGCGGGGAGCCCTGGTAAAACTCCCCCATCTGGTAGGCCAGCGCTTCGAGGCATTGGCCGCTGCGATCGCCGCGAACGGGCCATTCGGTGACGGCGCGGCCCCGGTCCTCAAGGCGCTCGAGGCGTTCCGCGCACATGACAGCGTCCGCGCGCCGCTTTGCCATGGCTTAGGCAAGATCAGCGTCGATCAGGCTGGTCGTTGGACATTAGTCGTGCGGATGACGTCGTTCAAAAACCGGCGTGCGGAGCGGACCATTTTCGTCTGGGAGGAAGAAGAAGCGCGAAACCTGGCCGACCGGATTCATGCTGACGCGCAGCGCCTTCAGTCCAAGCTGATCCTCCTATCCCCGAAATAACGAACGGCATTCCCGCCCGTAGCGGACGCTGGTCGATGATGGCCTCGTCCGGGATTGGAGAAGGTGAGGAGTGACCTTCTGGTTGGTTCAACCAAGTCGCTGTGTTAGTCCCGGCGGGCGCTGCAAAACGGGCAGCGCCGGGACTGGTAATCCCGCTGAGAACGGCAACTCGGTGTGATCTTCACGCCGGGGTGCCTGCGCATATGTCCAGGTGCCTCGGCACTAAAAGCGTAGGCGCATGTCTCGGCGTGTTACCAGCCCCGGCTCCCGCGCCCAGCGCGCGGGAGTTGTTGGGCGGGCGCACCAGCACTCTCGCGGCATGAGCGCGCCTCCGAGTGGGCGATATGGAACATCACGAGAAGGACCCGGCCGTCACCCGGGCGATGGCACTGGCGCTGATGCGGCAGGCTCACAATCTGCTTCAGAGCGTGACGGAGGAAGCGACCGCGACACAGCTCCAAGGGGCGATCGACACGCTCTTGCGAAACCGCCCGGATAAGGTTTCCGCCATAGCGTGACGGCGGCTGCTTCCAGGGCGCCCTCGAACCCGAAAGGGCGGCAGGTTTGCACCTGCCGCCCCGTCGTTCATTTCTTTTTTCCGCCCTGCTTGAGGGCGGTGATTACAGCCGCGAGTCCAAACAGGATCTCTGCGAAATTGTGCCATTCCATCGCTTTGTCTTCCAGCGATGGGGACGCGCCCCCAGATTGAAGGGGTATTACGTTGCAACGCGCTTGCTCGGTGTTTTGAGAGGCCGAACCTCTATATTTCCATGTTTCGCTTTTTGATCTGGGTTTGCTGTTTGCTGGTTTTTCGGGTTCGCTGTTTGGATCTGAGTTTTGCTGGCTGTTTTCGGTTTGCTGTGTGTCTGGTTTGCTGAGTTTTGCTGGTTTCGAGTTTTCGGTTTCGCTGGTTCTGGTTCGCTGTCCATGGAAGGGCGTGGCCACGCCCTTCCGAGAGAGATCGTGGCCGGCTGTGACGATTTCAAGGCTTGCGCCAGATAGGCAAAAAAAGGGCGCGCCAGCGTTAGGGGCGCGCCCTCCTTCGTCGGCGGGATGTGGACGGAGGCTAAGCCCATTCCAGCCGCGAAGTGTCGTCGGCATCTGCGGTCGCGAGCAGCTGATCGAGCCGGTCGAGATAGGCCGTCACACCGTGCTCGGCGGCGCGTCGCCGGACGGCCGGATTAGCGAGCCGGGCGCGCGCCGTGTCGATCGGGATTTCGCCGACGCTGTCGGGGCGAAGGCCAAGGCCTTCGAGCAGTGCAAAGGCGTTGGCGGCGGCCAGGTCGAGCTCCAAGCCCCGATCGGACGTCAAGGCGACCCGCATGTGAATCGTGCCGGTCTTTTCGATGCGACAGACGCTCACGCGTCGGCAGCGGAACTGCGCTTCCTCGACGACGCTGATGACGTCGGTTTGGAAGTCGAAGACGCGCGTCACCGCGGCAAGCGCCAACGGGCAGACGCGCGCTTCGAAATGATAGGACAGGAACGCGTCTTCGTCCGCGTCCGGAGCGAGAAGTACAGTGCACGTCCGCTCGCTTTCCTCGCGAAGGAATGCTCTGAAGGCGGCGAGCTGGCGGGCGTTTATGGTGGCAATCGGACGAGGCTGATCGTCGGCGGCGGTAGCGATGCGGAACGTGATGGACATCTCGTCCTCCCCTGTTGAACCGCTTCTCCTGCCCCCCTCCCCTCTGACCGCTTCGTGAGCCTGATCTGTGGCCGCGGGTCTCGATCGGCGAGCGCGCAGGCGCTCAGTCCAGCGCGGCGCGAAGGGGCTCGATGCCCCTGAGCGCCGCATGTCGACACAAGAAAAGAGTGGAGAGGCCCCGGCCGAAGCCAGGACCTCTCCACAAGGGGCTCACGCCCGCTGTGCGGTGCGCTGGTGCGCGAGGCGGACGATGTGCAGCGGGACGCCGGCCTGCCGCAGTTTTTGCGCAAGGTTCTGCTGGATGCCCGACCCTTCGCAGATGACGGCTTCGACCGGCTTTAGATTGAGGATGCGGTCGTTGCGGACAAAGGCGGCGCGGTTGCCCTGGCTCCGGTCGAGGCGGAACTGGATGACCTTCACGCCGCGCGAGGCCGCCCAAGCGTGCGCCACGGCATCGCAGCCCTTGGCCTGCGCCGTGGTCGCGAGGATCATTTCCGGGATGCGGGCCTTGATGCCATCGAGTCCGTTCCAGAGCAGATCGGCATCCTCCCACGCCTGGCCTCCAGAGAACGCCACCACCGGGCCCTCGGGGGCGAACTGTTCCCGGCGTTCCCGGGCACGTGAGGCCAGATAGTCGCGGGCATCGATCATCGAGGCGTTGAGCGCGCTCGACACCCGGCTCCCCCGGACCGGCGAGAAGGGCTTTCCGGTCTCGACGCGGTACATTTCGGCGGCATGGTCGCGCATGCACTCCATTGCCTCGCGGCACCCCTGCAGCGTCTGGCAGAGCAGTTGCGTGTCTTCCAGTTCGGTCGCGTAGATTTCGGAAGGGTCGTAGCTACGGGCGAGTTCGCCTAACTTTTTGGCCGCATCGTC
Organism: uncultured Sphingobium sp.; assembly: GCA_964562225.1. Classification (GTDB taxonomy): domain Bacteria; phylum Pseudomonadota; class Alphaproteobacteria; order Sphingomonadales; family Sphingomonadaceae; genus Sphingobium. The sequence goes on along the minus strand of CAZLSU010000006.1, from coordinate 21,352 downwards.
CTCGCGGCCTTCGATCCGCTTGGCGACGACATGGAAGCTGTTGGCGAACCCCCAGACCAGATCGGTGGCAAACGGCTCCATGCGCGTATCGCGCAGCACATCGAACATCGTCTGCATCATCATTTCGACAGCCGCTCGCACCTGCTCCGGATCGGGCATGTCGAGAGCTTCGGGCGCTTCGACGATGCTCAGCTTCGCCATCTCGCTATGCTCGATGAACGCACCCTCGTAGGTTTGGGTCAGGTCTTCATTCTCGCGCGCGGCCGCAATGTGGCTGGCGAGGTCGGCGAAGTTCGTGAAGTTGGTCATGATAGCCTCCATGAATCTCATCCATTCGATGAGGCTTCTCATTCGACGTGCGGCGGTCGTGGCAGTCAGGGACGTTAACCGGGAAGCCGGCGCAGCCGGACCCCGGTTAACGCCGCGCCAGCGGGGAGTGGGGGAGCCGATTTTCTCGTGGCCCAGAACGAAGCGAAGCGAGAGTGGCGGGCCGCGTGAAAATTGGGGGTACCGCTCATCCTTGACGGGCTCGGATCCCCGCACGTCATATCTAGGCATTCAGAGAGAGAGATTTTTTAGGGCACCCCCCTCGCCCCCGGGCTCCCCGCAAGGTGATCGTTACCCGCAGGGCGAAGACCCGGGCACCGGGGGCTTCGGGAGGCGATAGCCGAGTAGAGCGCCGGTCCCGGCTTTGCCGGGATGCGTCGAACTGTCTGCCCGCGGTGCACTCTGGTTGCCCAGATGTTGGTCGCGCTGGTCGTGCCGATCTGACAATCATGGCATCATGAGAAACAATCCCTTTGGCTTACCCGAGAGTGCCACCGATCGCTTCCTGCGCGAAGAGCGTGAACGTGCCGCCCTCTTCCGCAATGCACTTGGCGGCAGTGCGATCGCCGACGTGGTCAAGCAGGCGAAGACAGCCAGCGAAATGCTGCGCGGGCTGGATCTCGACGCACCCTATCGCGGGATACTCGACACGCTTGAGCGCGATCGGAGGGACCGCGAGAGCTTGAAGCACCTGACCAGCAACGCCTGGGCGCTTTCGGTTACGGACACAGCGCGCCGGTTCGCTGAGCAGAATACGTCGTTGGTCGAGCAGCAACGTCATCTGGCTTCTTCGGTTCTCGACACCGTGAAGGCATTCGATGCGAACAAGTCGCTCGTCGCATCGGCGATCGCGTCCGCCAATGCCGGCGCGACCTACAAACGCATGATAGCCGCGGCGCTACCGCGTTTCTCGACATTCAGTGCGATTGCCGAGCGCATGCTCGTGATCGACACGCTCACGCTGCGCGCGAGCGTCGATGAGCGGGAAACCGCGACGTCGTTTGCGGCGCGCACGGTGATCGAGATGCAGCGGGTCGCCGTGGCGATCGCCGCGGCAGAGACGGACGAAGACACTGCCCGCCTGCAAGGTTCCTTGTTCGACCTCGTGCTGAGCTTCTTCCAGGGCCTTGGTCCGAACACCCTGCCCGAGTTGCAGCGTATGGGTCTGGTAGGCTTCATCAGCTTCATCCTGACCCTGCTGGGTGCTTATGCACTTATTCCGCAGCAGCCGACGATGAGCCCGCAGGAGAAAGCAGCGTTCAGCACGCTGAACCAGAAGATCGACCATGCGCAGGCGGAGCATCATCGTTACCATGAAGCGGCGGCGCAATCCGAGGCTGCGTTCCTGGCGCAGCATGCGCGCGCCTATCTCTCACGCGATGCGACGTTTCGAAATGCCCCGGCTCGCGATGGCGCCGTCGTCTTGAAGGCGCCCAAAGGCACCGAAATTGCGGTTGAGGAGAGTAAGGGCCGGTGGCGCAAGATCATGTTCCGTGACCCGCTTTCCGACCAGTTGGCGCGGGCATGGGTCTATTCCACGGCTGTGGCCCCGCTCGCCGCTCCGATCTCCGGAGGGGGAGAGTAGGACGCGAGCTGACAGGCCGAAATATGCTATAAGTCGGCCTCGATAGGCAGCAGCACGATGTGATTCCCGTGCCCGCCATCGGTCAGCAGCATCAACGACGCGAGGCGCGGGATGGACGAGGCACTGCTCAAGGAAGCCGCCCAGGCACTGGCGGCACGGCTCAAAGCGTTGCTCGACGCGAGCATGACGAGCCAGATCACGCTGTCGCGCGACGAGGCGCTCCTTGCGCAGAGTTTTGCGCAGAGCGTTGCGGATCTGCTTGGAGCCGCGCCGCGCCACGCCTGAACGCTTACAGGAAACCGATCCTTGCGAAGCGAGGCGGCGCCTTCGGCGCCGCCCGCCCCAGGGTCAGAAGAAGTCGATGCTGTTGGCGATGATTTCGCAGCCGTAGCGTGTCACGCCGTCACGGTCTTCCCAGCTCGAATAGTGGATCCGGCCGGAGATCGCGACGACGTTGCCCTTCTCGCGGGTCGCGGCGGATTTGCCGAGGCCGTTGAAGCAGGTGACCTTGTGGAATTCGGTCTCCTTGGCGGTGTAGCCGGTGGCTTCGTCGACATAGGTCTTGCCGTCCTTGAGCTTCACGCGGTCGGTTGCGACGATGAGGGTGGTGACCGTGCCGCGGTTTTCGGGATCCTTTGCGACGCGGCCGGTGATGTTGACGATGTTCATGGGCGTGCTCCTTGTTGGGTCCGACGGCCTTCCCGCCGGTGACACCGAAGAGCGGCGTGCGGGATCGCATCGCACCGGAGCGCTAAGCGCAGGGAAACCCCTGGAGGGAGCTGGCGCGGGCAGCCGCGGAGCGGCAACACGGGCGACTGGATGGGGTTGTGATGCGAGACCGTCCGCCGCAGGTGTCAGTCAAAGGCGAAGGAAGGCGGGCGAACCCGGCCAAGCTTGCCTTGCGCCATCAGTCCATCACGGTCTCGGCGATAGTCCGTCCCGCTGTGCGTCGCAGTCTCATTCACCGAGGAGACCCCGGCCAAGCGACATCAGTCTTGGCAGGCCAGTCGCCGATTCAGGGGCGGTCGGTGAGCCAGTTTTCGACGGTGAGCGCGCGGATGCGTGAAAATTCGCCGACATTGGCCGTCACCAACGTCGCTTCGAGTGCATAGGCATGGGCAGCGATGAAGAGGTCGTTCGGACCGATCGGTTTGCCCGCGCTCTCCAACTCGGCACGGATCCCGCCATATTCGGTGTCGGCGGGGACATCGAGGGCGAGTACCTGAACGCTTCCGAGGATCGCTTCGATCTGTGTCAGCAGTTTGGGCGAGCCCTTCTTCGCGCAGCCGTACCGCAATTCCGCCGCTGTGATGATGCTGACGCATATCGAGTCTGGTCCGACCTCGGCGATCCTGGACGAGACGATACCGTGCGGATTTCGCGCAAGCTCAGACACGATGTTGGTGTCGAGCATGTAGAGTTTGCTCACAGGTCGATTGCCCTGGCTGGCAGGAGCGTATCGTCGATATCGGGGAACTGGTCGTCCGGTCCGAGCGGCTCGAGGCCCGCGAGCACCTCGAGGATGTTTTTGCGCTTGATCGGCTCTATCACCAATCGGTCGCCTTCGCGGTGGATCATCACTCGGTCGCCGGGCAGCTCGAAGTCGGCGGGAATACGCACCGCCTGGCTTTTGTTGTTTCGGAAAAGCTTCACTTCACGCGAGACTGAAGCCTGAGGATGATTAGCTGCCACGACGGCCTCCTTTGCATATACATCAACATATACATGGTTGCCGAGCATGCAAGTGCGCCGGCCGGACAGGATGACAGATTCGAGCGAACGAAAAACAGGACCCGCTTCGCCAGGTGAGCGAAGCGAGCCCTGTCAGGAGCTACGCGCCGGGAAAGAAGCGCGTCAGAGGACGGGTGGCGACCGATCAGTCGGCCATTTCGGGCGTGCGGCGCTTGCGGCCACCGGCCGCCGCGGGCTCGCTTCCGAACGCGCCATCGGCCGAAGATTCACCCAGACCGTCGCCGCCGGCAGGAGCAGACGGCTCGTCGGCGCCCGGCAGCGGCGGCAGGCCATCGTCGGCTGCGGCAGCGTCGGTGGGGGCATCGCGGCGGCGGGTCGGACGCGACCACACGATGTTATACGAGCCATCCTCCTGGCGGAACGCCGAGATGTAGAGCGGCTTGTCGAGGCTCGGATCCTCGATCTTGCCGTTGAGGAAGGTCTCGCCGGTCGAGTTGGAGGACAGCTCGAACAGCGCGCCGACCTGGACCCATTGGCGGGCAGCCGAGAGGGCGAGGATTTCGAACTTGGGCGCGCGCGGGTTGGCGGACTGGACGGTGCGGAGGGCGATCACGATCGCAACGGTGAGCGTCGAGATCTTGCCGGTGTAGGTGCCGCTGGCGTTCTGGGTGATGGTGCCGATGTTCATGGGAAGTCTCCTTGAGTTGTGCTGCTCGAACCCCTTGTCCGAACACACTCTCTCACCCACTCAGCTCCTCGGCCGTTCGGCCGAGTAAGGCGCGCCAGCGCCGCTCCGACGGACGCCTCTTCGGCGCCGTCGGGTCGTTCCTGATCGTCTCAGGGGCGTATGGAGACGTCAGTTGGTGGGCGGCGTTGCCGGCTTGCGCCACAGCGCGATGATGTCCTGCATCTCTTCGGCGAACCCCAGGCTGTCGATATAGACGGCGCCGCGGTCGTTCTGACCGAGAAAGCCGATGACCGTCGTGATGTCGTTGGCGATCGCAACGTCGAGGCCGAACATATCGGCGATCTCGAAATGGCCCAGGTCCGGGCCGTTCCACCAGGCCATCAGGAAGTTGGCAACGCGGCGCGCCTGGCCGGTGTCGGACATCGCGAGCGGCAAGAGGCGCGTCAGCGCCGCACGCGCGGCATCATAATCGGTCGAAATCGAGGTCATCGTCAGTCTCCGGGCGATGAAGCTATAGGTCTGCATCTGTGGCGCAACCGCGAAGTCGATCAGAAGGCGGAGCAGTTATTCGACATGCGGCAGTCTTTCCGCATCCAGGGTGGACTCCGTCGATACCCCGAACTGGGGCAGATCGCCTTCGACGACGAGCGGCGGCACGGTGAAATCCGCTGCGGCGAAGTGTGCGAGGGTTGCCTCGAAAGATCCGAGCGTTTCGAGCACCTCTTGCGGGATGACGACGATGTCGTCTTCGGTGACCGCGTAGGAGGTCAGCGTGCCATCGCTTCGTTGAACAACCCGCTCCGGGCCCCACTGGCCGCCATAACCACCCGACCATCTGGCAAAGGGGACGTCATGCAGGACGCACCAATTTTCGAGCGCCTCGAAACGGCCCCACGCGACTTCGTGCGCGTAAAGGCTGAGGGGACGTCCGACGGCGCGGTGGTGCGGCGCGAAGGCTTCTCCGTCCCATTCGGTGGAAAGGCCCTCATCGCTGATCAGTGCGACAAGCTCGGTGTATGCCGACGCCGAGAGCGAACCACCGATGAAGATCGATGCTGAGACACGGTCTGCCATAACGGCTCCTAGATCATCGGTGCGCTGGGCACGTGACGATGGGCCCCGCCGTGATGGCCGGCGGAGCGGATGGATGGGGGAAGACGACGAGTTGCGGGGCGTGTCCGCCGCGTGAGAGCGTCAGCGGATCAGTGGATCGAGCCGAACAGCGACCGCTTGGCCGCGGCTTGATGGCGGCCGTCTTTCATGCCGGTCGTCTGACGCATTTCAGCATCGAGCCTCTCGGCGAGGTCAGGGGGCATTTCGACATGGGGCGCGACCACGGCGATCACGGCCTCGGGCGTCAACATTTCGCCGGGTTCGGTGCCGAGCCAGATCAGGGCTTCCCCTTCATCCGGCTCGTCTTCGGTGCGGAAGAACACCTGTGCGAAGAACGTCTGCAATGGGCGGTCCCAACCGACGGTCGCGCGCACGACATGCGGCTGGTCGGCCTTGGGCTGAAGGTCATGCCGGCTCATTGGGTCGTCCTTCGGATCCTGTGTTGCACGTGGCGAGCAGCACCCTCGGCGCTGCTGATCGCCTTGCCGGCCGCCGAGGCTGCCTGACGCGCGCCGGCCTGCCGGAGCAGAGTACGGGCTTCGCGCAGACGCTCAACTGCTATTGCTATCGCCTGCCCATGTTCGGGCCCGGCCGGTGTAATCCGCCGCATGGCTGGTCTCCGGATTGGGTGTCGGAAATTTGCGCGACGCTCAGTCGTCGCTGGGGAGCATGATCGTCATGACCCTCACCGTGACCAGCGGGTCAGCCGGGTCCTCGGACCCCCATTCGAGCGTCAGGTCATAATAATCGATCGTGAAGCGGACGGCGTGGCCGGCGACGACGAGGTCGCCTCGCGCCCGCTCGCGGCAATCTTCGGGTCTGAAGACGTACCGACGGATTGCGGCCATCAACTCGGCCTGGGCCAAAATCTGAGCAACCTTGCCCCCCTCCCCTGCGAAGGTCGCGAGACAGGCGGCGGTTATGACGATGCGGCCGGTCGGATCCAGACCCTGGCGGCAACGGTCGTTGAGCGCGGCGATCCGTGACATTCGGTCGGTCATGCTGCCTCCATCCGGCCAGCGTTGAAGCTCTCGAGCCATTCCTCCATCGTCGGACGCTCGCTCATTGGCACGAGGCCGGCGGCGTCCTGGAAGCGGACAAGCTCGGTCGGTGCGTCGCGGCGGATCGCATCGATCTCGGCCTCGGGAAGAAGGCGCTCCGCGCGAATGAAATCGGTGATCCTGCCGGGTTTGGTTTTGGTCGACCGGCGCCAGAGACCTTCGACGGTGCGAAGGCGCGGTTCGGCCCGCGCCTCGATGAGGACGATCAGGCGCAGGCACCATTGCGGCAACGCACGCACCTCATCGGGCCGGATCGCGCCGCAGAAAAAGCAGCTCGATTTGGGCGGGACCGGCAGACCGGCCGCTTCGATGCGAGCGGTGCAATGGTCGCGCGTCCAGCGCCACTCGCGCAGCGGATAGCGACAATCGAAAAGCGGGTCGTCGATCGCTGAGGCGTGGGCATGGCGGCGCGTGTCGGCAGGGGATGCGTCATAGCCGATCAGGCGTGTGACCTTCTGCCCGCGCGCCCATGCGGCCTGGGCCGGCGCCCATCGCTTGAGGAAGGCATCCTGTGGCGCGACCTTCCATTTGAGCGAGCAGCTATGGCGTCCCAGACTGATGCTGGGGAGCGTCGCATTGGTGAGCACGTTCGCGAGGATCGAATAATATGGAGGCCAATGCTTGAAGCGTCGGGGCACGTAACGGACGACCTCATAAGGAATGCGGCGCGCCGCCATCCAGGCGGCGATCAGCTTTTGATACTCATAGGTCTCCGGTTTCTCGGCCCCGGGGTCGGCCGTCAGGACCAGATCCGGCGGCTCCCCGCGCGCTGCGAGCTCGACAAGCAGCGCGGTGGAATCGACGCCGATGCCATAGGCGAGGACGATCGGCGCCGGTGCGCCAGCCAGGAGCCTGTCGGGCTGCCTCGGCAAATCGGCGGGTCGGTGGGGAGACAGGACAGACATTGGGAGGCCTCGGGCTTGAAAGGCGGCAAATTGCCGCCTCTTCAGCCCCCCTTCTCTTTTCAGCGCGCGGACGACCCCGTGCGCTGGATGGCCTGGGCGACGCCCTGGATGGCGCCCGTCGCCATTTCAAGCCGGCGCGCGGCCTCCGCCGCGCCGTCGCACCCTTCGCCAGAGGCAAGCTCGATCATGAGAAAGGTGAAGGGCGTGGGGCGCGACGTTCCCGCCAGCACAGGTTGCGGGTCGTTTCCATCATGGGCGGTCCTTTTCAGAGCGGCCTGGGCTGCTGCGCATGCTGTTCGATATTGCCTGAGCGAAGTCATCGACTCCCCGCTGTCGCGCGCAGGGGAAGAGGTCGTGGCTGCTTAGGAGGCGGAACGAGCGGTCCAGCTCCATCGCGCAGAGCCAGCGGGGCTGGCCGTCGATCGCGACGAGCGTGAGCGGCAAGCGGCGAAAGCCGCCATAGGGCCGTGGCTCAACCGGATCACCGGGAAATCCGGCGAGCGTCCAGAAGCGCCAGCCCAGCGGGGCGACGGGATCAACGGACGTCGAGATCTCGAAGCGACCGACTTTCGCCGTGATTCTGATCATGCAGCGCGCTTTCGGGCGACGATCGCCATCAATTCTGAGAATCGGTCCAAAATGGTGGTAACCGACGGATAGCGATCTTCGAGACGGTGGCGCGCAAGGATCGGGCGCCGCGCCGCTGCGATGTCCTCGGCCTCGGGGCGTGACGGAAGGCGTGGCGGCCAACCGGCAACATAGCGCAAGCCCGCCGGCATTGCGGCCTCGATGCGCCGACGCTCCGCCTGGTCGGCCTTGGCGCGGACTATGTCTGAGTGGAGGGCGGGACCGAGCAGCTGCGGTGCGACGTCGGCCAGCCATCGTGTCGGTTGGAACGGAAAGGTCGAGCGTGCCTCGATGCCAACCAGCTCGCGGTAGACTTCGCCATTCGGCGGCGCTGCGGTTGAAGCCTGGAGGTCGTGGAGCGAGGCAAATATGCAGTATCGGCATGACAAGCGGGTCGAGCCCCACTCGGTATACGCCTCGTGCAGCGGGATGCCGAGGAGCTGGTGCGCTCGGAATACGTCGCCGGCCGTCCAGTCGGCGAGCGGATGCCAGAGCGACATGATCGTCCCCCGGCGGTTTCCGGCCTTGGCATGACGGTGATCTGCCTTGGCGACGGGTATCGCGGAGCGGTTGTGACTCTCGTCGCGGCGCAGACCGAGCACCGAGATGATGCGTTCACCGGGAAACATCCGCGCCACCGCCGGGCCGATGACTGCCGCCTTCATCTCCGACTGGCAGAACCGAAGTGAGGCCGAAGACCAGGGGCCTATGAGGTTATAGGTTTCCAGCGCTTCATAGCGCCGCTTGGCGTTTTCGAAGCGCTGGATCCAGCGGTCGACGAGGTCGCCTGCCGCCCGTCGAACAACGGTAAGCGGCATGCCCGCAAGCGCGGTGATGCGCGCCACCGTCGCGGGTGTGGACGCCCATTCGGCCCGCCCTAGATCCGCGTGGATGGCCATGCGTCGGGCGCGCGGATGCCCGAGAAGGTCAAGGTAGAGATTGACCGCGAACATGGCCGCACTGGAATCCTTGCCGCCTGAAACATTGAAGACGATCCGGGCGCCAGCGCGGATCGCACCGATGATCTCCGAGTCGATTGCCAGATTAGGCATCGCAGAAAGGATCGGCGGCACAGCCGGACATGCCGGTACGGACTGGTAAACGGCCATCGTAATACTCCTGCGGTGGGGATCAGGCGAAGAGCCGCGCCGGCTGGCCAGTGGGGGCGGCTAGGCGCAATTCGCGCCGAAGACGTGCGGCGAAGCGGTCGGGCGCCAGCAGCTCGTTGATGGATGCCCACCGATTGCGGTCACCGCAGTGATCGTCGCGACCGCGTACCTGGCGGAAGGCAACTTCGGTATCCGGCCCCATGCAACCGAGCGAAAGCCGGACCCAGAGCTCCTCGCCGTGCAGCGTGATCTCGCCAGAGACGGCAGGTCCGGCTTTGTTCGAGCGAATGTCGAAGCTGCGCTCGTCTAGTTCCAAGGCCTCGGCGAGGCGGCGCATCGCAGCCCGGCCTTCTGCATGAAAGACGCGCTTGGCTGCCTCGTCATAGCTGACGCCGCGATAAGCGAGCGTGCGCAAAACGGGATGCCGGCGGATCTCTGCAATCTGGTCGATACAGGTCCGGCGGAGGATCGTGTCGTCTGCAGCGCGAGCGCAGACGGTGCCCAGGTGGCGTGCAAGAAGGATAACGGCCGGGTCCGTTTCACTGTCCTTGCCGGCGTTGCGGCAGTCGGTGATGGCCGCATCGATCGCATGGAGCGCGGCAGCGATGGTGGTCAGTGCGCTGGGATCAAGCGCCTGTTGGTGACGCATTGCGACTTCATAGTGCATGGGGTGGGCCTCCGGTCTCGAGCGCAAATCCGCTCGCTCGGCCCCTCCCCCTCCCCTTTTCAATCGATCGCTGGCCATCGGCCAGGAGCGTCCGGCAGATCGCGCGTCACCCTTCTTGGTGATCCGATGCCTTTGCGAGCAGGACCCGCACGGCCCGTGCAAGGCCGGCCTCGCCGGTCTCGTTTACGATCTCGATGTCCGGTTTTTTGGCCCGTATTGCAGCGATGAGCGTTGCCGCGGGCCGGCCTTTCAACGGATAGGTATAGACCTCCCCGTCCTCGATCGTGATGACGTTGGTGCGCCTGCGCCGCCGAAGCAGCCCGAGATGCTCGGCTTCGTCCATCAGGCGCGCGATCTCGTTTTCGAGATCCGGCTCGAACGACATGCCGTGGAACGAGCGCGTCGGTCGGTTGACCCTGAGCCAGCTATTGACCTCGGCCTCGGTGATCGCCCTGACCTGGCGATAGTCGTCGGCGCCTCCGTGGCCGCGATTACTCGCGTGGAAGGCGAGCGCACCGTCTATCCAGATCTCTGCGGTGTAGCATGGCGTCTCTTCTGAGAGGGCCTTGATGATCCTGAGCTTGCGCAGTTCGATCAACATGGTGTGATCTCCTCATTGGGATGCAGCGCGACGCTCGCGCGAGGCCGGCGGCCACGCCCCGGCCCGATTGAACGCGCAATGTGGCCGGCGTAGACGGCGCAGGCTGCCCAGTAAGCCGCGACCGGCGGCTTGCGACTGCGCCAGCTCTTTTCCGCGCGCAGGCGAGCATCGCTCTGGATCTCGAGCAGAATGTCCTGAAGCGCGAGACGCGCTTCAGGATTGAGCGCCCGCAAGCGCGCCACGGACGGTAGGGCGAGGATCGGATTGCGCACCTCGGGCTTGGAGGACCGCGCGCTCACCGGATTGCGCCATGCAGCGGACTAACATCGTGATCTTGATAAAGAGCGGTGGGCATCGCGGGCAGCTCCTCGGCGTTCGAGAGCAGCTTCGGCCACCCCCTGATCGGACCTCAAAGCCCCCCTTCCCTCTCTCAGCCGGCGAGACTGTCCCGGTAGATGTCAGCCGCCCATTGCTCGATCCACGGCGCAGTCAGCTCGTCATGGTCGAGCTCTCCGGCTTCGATCAGGTCCCGGATTTCAGCGCGCGCTTGAGCGATCGCCGCCTCCCACGGGTCGACAAGTAGCGGGCTGAGGTGGGCTGGCCGGATCTGAGGAAGCTGGCGAGGCCCCTCTTTCAACCGAGCGCGCTGCGCATCAACCCATTGCTCGAGATGATTGGCGACGAACGCGTCGGTCTTGCTGGTGCCACCGCGCAACGCTGCGCGCCGCGCGCCGACGCCGTAAGCCTGGCTGTCGATCGATGCGACGCGGTGGCGATAGGGAAGCAGAAACGGGAGCGCAGTCCCTTTGACCCCAAATGCATGCAGCCGGATTCCTGCTGGCAGGACGCGATCAAGGTGGTCGATCACCGCGATCAGACCTTCGGGACCATGGATATCGCGTCGGCACATGCTGCCGACGCCCAGCAGCGCGCCCGGGCGAAACAACCCGCTCAGCGCGTCGGCACAGCGCTCATAGTCGGTCGGACTGCGGCCTTGAATGACCGGCATCATGCTTTCGGCGATGCCGTGGTCGCCGGCCAGTCGCCAGCAGTCGCGATTGGCGCGGATGGTGCGCGACAAGCGATCCGTCACTTCCTCGCGATCGGCGGCAATTTCGTGCTCGACGCAATAGTCAGCGCTTGCCCACCATTGGAAGGGGTGGGCTGCCGCGAGAGCGACATAGTCGGCCAGCGTCCATGGGAAGCCGCCGTAGCGCGAGGCAGCGACAAAGCCGGCAGAATCGAGACAGAGACCTACTAGGCCGACTGCGTTGCCGAGCTGTTCGGTTCGCCAACCGCTCCATTCACGCCAACCTCTTTTGGCAGCCCAGCGGGAGAGGCCGTTGGCCGAAATGAGAGCGGTGGTCTGCAGCGCCCGGGCGCGCTGGAGGATGGGGCCCTCGCGGAGATGCGGAAGCCCAACGATGATGTCGATCGGCATGATGGCCCTCCGGAGGTGAGCAGTCATGCGCTTGACCGGCGCACGTGTTCACGTTACGTTCCCGATCGCTGGAGACTTGCGATGAAGAAGACCGTTTTTCACGATCGATTTGATCTCGACATCACGCTGCGAGACGCCGCCTTGGATGCCGACAACCGGCCGACACGTCGCATGATCGCGAACGCGGCCATCGGCATGGACGTCGAGGACGCCTATTACTCGGTTCGTGAACTTCGTGAGGCGATCGCCTGGACGCACGAGGGCGATCTAGCGGCCAAGCGAAAGCTCGCCGAGATACTCGCCAATGACGGCGCGGACGATTTCCAGCGCTGTATCTATTTCTGTCTTGCGGGTCGGGGTGTGGTCGACATGCTCGACGACCTCGAATGGCTGGAAGATCTGCTGGAGCGTCGTGGACGCGTGGCGGGCGAAATTCGACGGATGAAGTGTCGGTGCATGCCGCTCGCCAAGCCTTATGTGGCGGACGCTCCCGATGGACCGTTGGTCAAGCTCGACGCCGAGTTTGAACAGGGGCCTTCCTGGTGGGCCGATCCCTCGCTTACGGCCTGAGGTCAGACGGACGGGTCAATCTGATCGGCGCTCGCACTGAAGACGCTCTCCACGCCGCCAATTGGAAGGCTCGATCCAGTGTCCGGCTAAAGCCCCTGCCCTTGCATCTTTGGCTTGGGAAAAGGCGGCGGCGTAGCGGGCGGCACGGCGGGGATCACTGCGAAGATATTGGGCCTCGGGGACGGCGAGCCCGGCACGAATCAGGCGTTCTCCAAGGTCGCTGCCTTCGACGGTCACCGTGGCCACAGGGCGGCCGTATGTGCTTGATGAGGTGAGTCTGATTTCGGCCGTCTTCGAACGAAGCAAGTTCGCGACGAAGTCCTGCGCCGCCTTTCCGCACTGCCAGCAGTCACCACGGCGTTCGCACTGCTGGCGGCGTTCGAAGGCGTCGACGCCGAGAAGACGGAAGTCGACGGCGACGGTGTCGCCGTCTAGCGCGCGCGCTTTGGCGTTGAAGCTCTGGTCAGCGGCCACTTGGGCCGACGCCCCGCAGCAGGCAAAGACGAGCGCAGCGAGAACCATCGCTCGCATCATGACACGATCTCAACCTCGACATGTGCATCGCGCGATGGCGAAGTTGAGACGTGAAATGGTTGCAAAGGGTTTCCGGTACGAACGATGCTGACGCGGCCAGGCTGCGCATCAAAAAGCCGGGATGCAACGCGGTGCGCATTTTCACGGCTGCACAGGAGATAGCGTTTGGGCGACAGCCAAGGTGCTGGGGCAAACATGTCGAATCCTTTTCACAGACATCATGGCCCGGACGCGCGGCCTCAGGCAAATATCGTCTTATGGACTTTGGTTACCGGAACGACCGTCCATTCTCGTTCCATGAAGCGGCTGATCGCATAGCCGGTGCGGGTCTCGGGGTCGCGAAAGCTCAGCCGCCGGCCGCGTCTCACCACGATGAATTCGTCCCCGACATGGCCGTCCGTGAAGGTTAGGGCTGCGGCGAGCTTGATGCGGTCGCCGTCTTCGATCTTACGGGCACGCCGCTCGAGATTGGTGCGACAGCGCCGACGCCAGTCGAGCGCGTGCTCCTTGTCGGTCGGGGTCAGGAGTTCGAGGATATGGGCAGGACAGTTGTCCTCACACGGTCCCATCGATTCATCCATGTCCTTGTAACCGAAATGCTCGCCGGTCTTGCTCTTTGGATTCCAGGTCACCTTGCAGACGATCGCAAAGACCTCTCCGCCAACGCCATCGACCATGACCTGGGCGGCGGCGTAATAGGTCCGGTTCTGCGGGCAGGATGAGGCTAGCAGCTTCAACCCTTTGGCGACGCCGTCCACGTCACGGCTGTAGGTGAACTGTGCATCGAGATACGCCTTGGCGGTCGCGTGGCCGCCCATGTGGTAACGCGACATTGTGAGCCAGCCCATGCCGGGTCTCCTTGGTATAAGCTTTGAAAACTACCAGTCGTGGACCTGCAGCGCGTCGATCGGCGCGCAGTCGCGGTCGAACTGGATCCACGTGGCGCCCGCGGCCTCAGCGAGCGCGAGGCAGGCGCGCAGCGAGGACGGCATGGCGTCGCGGCCCGGGGATCGGACCCAGACGAACCATCCATATTGCTGCCAGCGCTCGGCGACGATCTGGCCCTGCCAAATGTCGGGGACGTCGCGGGCTGCTGCCGGAAGAGGGTTTTCGACAAGAGCATCGAGTTCGCGCGCGGTCTGCTCATCGACATGTCCGGTTGAAAGACAGGCGAGCATTTGGATCTCGAGAGTCATGCCAGCCTCCTTCAAGCTGCTTCGGCCAAAAGCTCATCGCCCTCGGCCGATGCCTCGGACGGCGAGGCTGCGGCGGGATCGGCCCCGAAGGCGATCATGTAGTTGAATGCCTGCTCGGCCTTGGACGCTGCGTGGATGATGGCGGTCTTGTCGCCGCGCAGGATACCCAGCCAGTGGCCGACATAGCTGGCATGACTGTCATGCAGCTCATTCGGGAGACCGAGATGGGCGCAGACCAAACCGCTGCCGATCTCGGCAACCAGTTCCTCGAAACTATAGGCTTTGTCGCCGAACCGTTTCCCGAAAGTGCGCGCCAGGCGCTTGGTGCCGCCGGTCCAATGGGTGGTCTCGTGCGCCCGGACCGAGGCGTAATGGTCCATCGTCCGGAAGGTCCGCTGATGCGGCATCTGGATATGGTCGAGGGTCGGCGTGAAATAGGCCTGGTTGCCGCCATGCCGGACCTCGGCTGGAATTACGTCGAAGAAGGCATCGATCGCTGCCTGATGCTGCGAAGGATCGATCGGCGCCGGATCTTCGATCGCCGGATAGTAACGAGCTGGAAGGCCGTCGATCTGGTCGGCGTTGAAGACGATGTAGTGGCGCAGGAAGCGAATGCTTCGCTCCTTCTCGGCACCAGTGACGGGGTTCGCCTCGGTCTTCTTGAAGCTCGAATAATAGACCGACAGTGAGCCGACCTCACCGCGGCGGACATGGCCACCGAGCGCCTCGGCCTGGCGGTACGTCATCCAGTAGCGCGACCGGTACCCTTGCGCGTCGCCGATCGCCCAGAGGTAAAAAGTGTTGATGCCGGTATAGGGCGTGCCGCAATGACGGAGCGGCCGACCACTGCTTCCCTGGACGCGCCAGGGACGTCTCCAGGGCGGAACGCCCTCCTCGAGCTTCTTGATGATAAGGTTGGTGATCTCTGCCGCGACATCGCGGCTCGGTTTCGCTGTTGCGGACATGACGATCAGCTCCGGAAAGCGGGCACAAGTGGCCAGTAGGAGGACGAGCGATGGGGGCGGGAACCGCCGGCGCGCCGCCGGCCCCCGCCCGCTCGGCGATCAGGCGGCGGGTTCGAGCACCTCGTCGCCAGCCTGGGACGGGTCGGCGGCCGCGTCGGCAACGTCGCCCAAACCGTCTTCGTCATGTCCGGCCTCGTCGGTCTCGTCGGCCTCGATGACGACGTCCTCGGGCTGCCCGTCGAGGAACCGCATCGCGTTTGGTACCCAGGCGAGGGCCGCTTCCTTGACCTCAGCTTCGACGATTGTGTCGCCTGCGAAGAGCTTCTCGCAGCTCGCTGAGATCTCGGTCTTTTTGAGCGAGGCATGCCGGCCGCTGAGCGCGGGCCCGCCCACTTCGTCGAGAAGGCTGAGGATACTGCCCTTGTTCACCCGGTCGAAGAAGTTCTCCGACGTCGGGCGCCACCAGCTGGCGACATCGATTTCGAGGATCGATGCCAGTCGGTTGTGAAGGGGGATCTGCTCGTTGCTGATGCCCGGCTTCGCCTCGAGCGAGATCGCCACGATGTAGGCAAGCCAGTTAGCCTTGCTGTCATCGTCGAGCGCCCGGAAGCCCTCGAAGCGTTCGACTTCGTTTTCGTGCTCGGTCCAGCCCACGTCGAGACTTTCATGAGCCTCCGCCAGATAGTCCCGCGCGCGCGACGTGGGCATGTCGCCGGTGTTCGGGTCCTGCGGCCCGCTCGCGCGGATCGTGGTTCCGTATTTCGTCGAGTTGTAGGTGTAGCGGCTCGACGTCTTGGTCCGGGCATCGACCATCACGAACAACCCATAGTCGAGCGCGAGTGCGGGCTGGGCGAGGAGGCAGGACGCGAGAATGTCACGGCGTTGCATCGCCAGTTCGTCATAGAGGCGGGAGCTGAGCGGCTTGCCCCCCGGCGCCACGGCCTCGGGGCGATGGCTCGGCTCGGACGGCTTGGGGCCGCCGATGCGGAAACCACCTGACGACCGTTCGCCATCCTCGCCCTCGCTGCCCTCGTCGTCAGCGGGCTCCTCGATGAGGATCTGCTGCTCGCTGTAATATTGGGTGTCGAGTACCATCGCACCCTGCGGCGTGAGGAGCAGGAACGCGCCGACATGCGCTTTCAGTTCGTCCGGGAGAACGGGTGCGCGGTTCTCGATCGCCTCGGCCTCCTGGATCAGGCGATCATCCTCCTGGTCGAGCAACTTGAAGTCTTCTTCGAGGAGAGACTCGTCCTGCATCTCGGTTTCGAGCTCGGAACGCCGCTCGTCGATTGCGGTCAGGCGAAGCGCCTGTTCCTCAGTCAGGTCGGGCTGGCGAAGGATGGCCCGATAGAGACCGTGCGCCGCATTATGCGCGTAGTTGCTGGCGATCGGTCGGATCCATGCAAGACCGGTCTCCTCGCCGACGCGCTTGGCCTCGGCTTCCATGATCTCGCCGGCGAGCCGATGCGCGATCTCGGGATCGACCCACCGGTCGTTGCCGTCGGTGAACAGGTCGCCATCGATCTTGCCCCCCGCGTCAATATAGCGGGTCTCGCCGACCAGAATGGCGATCGGGTCATTCGCCTTCAGGGTCTCGTTGGCGATGACGCGACGAATCGTGTCAGCGTTCACATAGCTGTTCTGGTAGTTGTTCCAGACCAGAAGCTGCTTCTCCTGGTTCTCGGTCGACGCATAGGCCTTGGCGACGTCGAGGGTGATTTCACCGGAGCTCAGGGCTTCGAAGATCGGCTCGGCAAGGGCGGCGAGACGGAGGCGTCCTTCGACGAAACGACGCGTGACGCCGAATCGCTTGGCGACAGCATCAATATCGCCACTCGTTCCGATGAAGTGCTGGAACGCGCGGCATTCCTCGGCCGGCGTCATTTTGAGCTGCTGGAAGTTGGTCGCCGTCGAGGTTTCGGAGAGCGTCGCCTCATCGGCCTGAAGCACCATCACGGGCACGTCATAGTCGTCGGCCTTGATCGTGCCTGCGTCGGCGAGACGCTGAAGCGCGCGAAGGCGGCGGCCACCATCGAACACCTCAAAGGTGCCGCGTGGTTTTTTGGCCGGCGTGACGAGCAGGTTCTGGAGAACGCCTCGCGCCTCGATATCGGCCGCCATCTGCGGAATCTGCAGCTTTTCTTCGGGCAGTCGGCGGACATTGATTGGCGAGAGACGGAGCTTGTTGAGCTTCATGGTCTGGATCACTGGAGTAACTCCTTCTGGCATCCGGCACATCCCGGACACCACTCCCGATCCCCCTTCCCTCTTTCCCAGGGAGCCTTGAGACGATGCCGAAGGCCCCCATGGGTCATGCGTCAGCGAACCCGCGCGTAGCGGTCGGAACCAGCGGCCAGACTAATGGGGAAAGGTGTTGCGAACCCGCCTAAGGTCGCCGTCATCGCGTTGGGGCGACCTGCCTAAAACCCGACGCGTTGGATGTAGCGCTCGAAGTACTGAACTTCGTTTCGGTCTTGCTTGGTGTCCCCCTCAAATCCTAAGCTGGTCATCAACCGATGGGGGAGCCGCGGATGACGGGCAGACGCGGACTATCACCCATCATTTTTGTCGGTCGTCCCGACCTGATCGATCTCGCTGACGACGTCGAATACGAACATATTGGCGATGCGCTGAATGAAGCAGCGAAGACGGCGACCGAGATTACAATACTCGGCGGATTCTACAGTGTTGAACCGCTTATCGCGCTCTGTCGAAATGTACCCCCGGCAAAGCGGCGGACCTGCCGGATTAGGATCGCCGTTGGCCTCGACGCTGCCTCATCCATTCCTAAGACGTGGGAGGACATGCGCCGGCTGAGGAAGGCTTTGATCGATCTGCGCTTCGTCGACCCTATTGTTTCAATCGTCGACAGCAAGCCGGTCCACTTCCACACCAAGCTCTACCGTTTTCTGCACACGACCCAACCAATGTGGTTTGTGGGTTCGGCGAATCCGGGCAGTAGCCGGCACGAGTTGATGGTGCGCTTTGCGGGACGGCACGACGCGCTATCCTCCTATGTCGCGGCCGCTTTCGCCAAAGCCGCTGATGTCAGCCGTACCAAGCCGACCAGCGGAATTGCTTCCTTGCGCGATTTCATCATGACCGGTGTCCTTTGTCACAAGCCGCCGGTCCACCGACTCTTCACCTTCAATGCATTCCACATCGAACCCGAGCATCGCGAACAGCTCGCTGCTGCGCTGGCGGGCTCGTCGGGGGTCAGCCATGCCAGCCCTGAAACCAAGGGATTCGGGTTTAATCTCAGGAGCGCCCTGCCCGAGGATATGCAGGAGGATCCGTTTATCGTCGGAGCCAAGGCCAGCCGCGTCCCTGTGGCGCGGTATTCGATCGACACGGTTTTTGGCCGGTGGATGCCCGATGCCTATGCCTCTCGCCTCAGACGTAAAGTTGCGAATGAAGAAGCCGCCCGAGCAGAGCGTCTGGTCCGAATCGGACAGGCTCTACGGCCTACGGAAGGACAGGCGGCCGTGCGGAACGCGCTTGAGGATCATGTTGTCTCCATGGGTTCGTTTCTCGAGAGGCAGGGGATTGACGCTCGGCCGATCTCAAACCGCGAAGCCCGCTTCGGCAAGTTCCTGGCGAACAGAGTAAGGAGCTTGACTGACCCGGACACTGTCCAGCGCTACGCTCGATCCGTTGTTATGACGGACATGCCGGATATTTGGGCCGATGGGACCGCGGTGGAGGATTTCATAGAATCCTTCTTCGATGATTTCGCCTATCGGGCGTCGGAAGCAACAAGGCCCATCATCGTGAAGTCGATGCTCGAGTGGCTCGATGACCCCAGTTTGGCGGCCTCGGGGGATTTTCGCGAAGCCATGGAGAGCGGTCTTATCGAGCAGCCGTGGGAGGACGACGATTGGTACCTGCCATGATTTGCAGAGGTTTTTGATGCCCTTCCTCTCAGCCAACCTTGTTGTGGTTCGGGGCGTCCAGTCCGGATCGGCGCGGTGGGGATGTTGAGCGCGGAAGACGTGTTCCTGCTCGTGCTCGCGGCGACCGCATTCCTGGGCGTCGGTGCGTGGGGCTGGGCAAAGCCGAAGCTGTGGCTGTGGCGCTGGGCCGACGTTGTCTATTATCCGCTGGCGGCGCTGGGCATCGTGCTGCTTTTCCTCAGCAACGACATCAATCGGACCCTGCTCAAGATCGAAGCCAATCGGACGGCCACAGAGGAGGCGTGGCGTGCGCGCGCCAATCCGCAGCCGAACGTTGAACTTCAGCCGACGCCGGCAGGCCTTTTATCGGCGCGATTCGACTGGTTTGCGTCCGTGCGCAGCCTCGGCGAGGTCTGCGAGGGGAGCACGACGCCGGGCTGCGGGGCGCATAGCGAGCATGCCAGAGCGATCAAAGCGGTGTTCGGCGAATTCGCGATTCCCCGCACTGAGGACCCGGTCGCACTCGCTCGCGCGGAGGATCGCTTTTGCCGGGCCGGATTGGCGTATGTCGACAGGCTTGCGGAAGATAGCAGCCTCTCGCTCGGTGCATTCGACAGGCTTAAGACCGCCCTTGGGCAACTGTCTAAGGGTGGTGATGAGGCAATGCTGAAAGCGGCACTGGCGCGCAATATCGCCCATGACCGCCAGATTTTCGACAGCATGTCTGATGCCCATGAGCGCGCGATTGCCGAGCCGTTTATCAGCGTCCAATCGGAACACGCAGTCGTTCTGCTCGGACAGCTGAGCTGGTGTGCTAGCCGGGACGATCGGACCGCAGAGGGCCTGAAAACACTTGATGCCTGGCAGGCAGAGGAACAAAATCGGGCGCGGACCCGAGCGAAGTTCGCGCGCGATCTTCAGGCGGCTAAGGACAACAAGACGCCAACCCCGATCCAGCAGAACAGCCGGAAACTGCAGCAACAACTCTGGCCGTATATTCTCGTACTCGCGCTCTCGATCAAATTCGGGAAGGCGATTTCAGCCGTGGCCGACGATCTCACCAAGGCCGCCAAGCGCTTCTGGCAGGTCGGCAAACGCGCCCGGCACCTGGTAGGCATAAGCGTCGCGAGATTGCGCCGCCGCCGCGAGACTCCCAGCGCAGTTGCGGCTCATTCCGCTGAGGATACTGATCCTGCTCGAAGCGAGGAGGTTCGATTGGCCACGGACCAACCCGAAGCACCCAAGCAGATTGGCTGACGGCGAGCTATTAGGGCCACTCGACGCACGAAAGCGCAAACCTTCAACGAAGGGTTCGACGGAAGAAAGCCAACATTTCGCGCCAACCGTGCTCTGCCGCCGTCTCGTCATAGACGGGGAAGTCGGGCTTCATCCATCCGTGCGCGGCAGGGTATGTCTCGCTGCGATAGTTGACGCCTGCCTCGTTCAGAGCGTGCTCGAATTGCTCCGCCATCGCGGGCGGATAACTGCCGTCATTCTCGGCCACAGCGATGTAGAGTTCCGCGTCGAGGCGGGCTGCATAGGAATGGGGGCTGTCGGGGGCCTCGGTTGCCAGATTGCCGCCGTGGAAGCTCGCCACAGCGGCAAATCGATCGGGTCGGGCGCCGGCTGCTGCGATTCCCATACCGCCGCCCATGCAGAAGCCGACGGCGCCGACCTTAACACCCGCGACCTCCGTGCGGCTGTCGAGAAAAGCGAGGAGCGCATCGGTGTCCTCAGCGGACCTCGCATTACCCGTCGTTGCCATGAGGGGGCCAAGGATCGCCTTTACATCACCCTTGAACACCTCCTTGGGGTCAAGCGGGCCATAAGGCCCATAGCGATAGAACAGATCAGGCAGCAGCACGACGAAGCCCGCTTCCGATAAGCGCGCCGCCATCGCGAGCGTGGCCGGCCGGATGCCGCCGGCGTCCATGTAAAATATGATGGCGGGTGCCGGGGTCCCACCGTCAGCGGTAAACAGGTGGGCCGGCATTTCGCCGCTGCGAGTCGTGATTATTGCCTGCTCATGAGCCATCATCTTAAGTCCTGAGTTGGTCGGGCGAACCGCCGGCGCCTATGGACTTATTTCTTAGGGATGCGGGAGGCCCGGGAAAGCGGAAAGTCGCTGCATTCTCACGGATCAGCCGCCTGCGGACATGACACAAGTGAGAATTTCCGTAGCGGTCGGCACTGGAAGGAAGACGCGGGTGCGGTACTGAATAACCTCGGTAAAGCAGCCAATCGACTTGAGCCATGCGAGCTGTTGCGACGGCGCGCCGACCAGCTCAATCCGGGCGGTACCGTTCACCAGAGCGCGCCTGATGTGAGAACACCGGTAATAAAAGGGGCCATCCGTCGGCTGAGAGCACCGGGATAAA
>CAZLSU010000005.1:0-68064 GCA_964562225.1 uncultured Sphingobium sp. | reverse complement strand
AAAAGAAATATCGACCCTTACGACACTTTCCTGTTCCGCTCAGCCGCACGACCCAACTCTTCGCCGAGTGCGCGCTCGCCTGCCTCCACACCTTGACGGTACAACTTCAGTGCGTCCTGTTGGGAGCCTGCTTCTTCCTCCGCGAGCAGAACATAGGCATCCGCGCATAGCGGGGAGATGTCGAGTGCAGCTCTAGCGAGAGCGACACGCTCGGCACCACTTGCTTCCCAGGCATCGTACATCATCTCCTGGGCATCATCGACGGCGCCGTTCGCATTGGCCTCCACACGGCCGAACAGTCCGGCCATGAAGCCTTCCATGGCCCGCCGGTCGGGAAACACCTCGGAAGGCCGCTTGGCGGGCGCTGCCGCAGGCTTGTTCCGTGTCTTCCTGGCCTTGGGACGTCGGGGAGGTTGTGGCGCTTTCTTCATCGCAGATCCTTTTGCCGGATTACGCCGCCAGCGGCAGATCGAAGTCGATGCGCCGATCGAGGTCGGCATCGAACCGGCCATAGGGATTGATATGGGCGTGGATCGCAGGGGTCAGGCCGCGATGGTCATCGGCCGTCATCCGCTTCAGCCACGCAGGTTCGGTCAGCACCCGCTGCAGCATTCGCGTGTTCACATAGACCAGGCAGTTCTGCAGCAGATGTAGTGCCAGCACCGCCAGCTCCTGATCCTCCAGGCGATTGGTGGCGGTCTCACCGCCCTTGCCGAAGAAGATAAAGCTGTGCGCGCCGTTCCAGTTCTCGACGACGTTGAGCCCGGCATGGATGTCGCGACGCAGATCCTCCGAGCCGATATAGCCGCACAGGAAGATCGTCTTGATGACCTTGCCGAGTTCGGCAAGTGCCGCATAGGTCGGGTGCTGGACAGCCGCGCTGGCAAAGCGGCGCAGGATCGCTTCGGGGTCGGCGATGCGGTGTTGGAGCGCTGCGGTATATTTGATCATCTCGTCATACTGCCGCTCGATCAGGGGCCAGTTTGATCTCGCGCGCCAGGATCGGCGTGAGATTGCCGAGCGCTCCGCGCATCGTGGTTTCGGGCACATAGAGCTTCTGGCGCGCGATCGCCTTCAGGCGCGGTGCCAGCTCGAACCCGAGCAGGTGGCAAAAGGCAAACCCCACCTCGCTCTGACCATGGCTGTCGACAAAATGACGCTGAATCTCCTGATCGGTACAATGGCGCAGCACGCCTTCGATCATCGCGCTGACCTCGGAGGACGAACAGCGTTTGAGCTGCGAGTAGATGCAGGTCGCCTGACGCTCCATGTGCCAATAGATCATGACGCCGCGACCGCGGTAGCGGACATGCCATTCCGCCATCAGATTCTGGTCCCAGGCCCCCACCTTCGTCGAATCAGACGCGCAGGCAGTTCCTGCCTCGCCCCAGATGCGCTGGTCGCGCGTCGCGAGGATCGCGTTGGTGACCAACGCGGTTGCGCTGCGTAGCGCCTCCTTATGGATGAAGCGGCGCCGGACATGCAACAGCTCGGTATAGTTCGCGGTCTCGGTTCCCGCGCTGACCCGCTTCAGACCGGCATTGGTGCCAAGGCCATAGAGGCACAGGACGAGACGCTGGCGCAGCGTATCAGGATCAAGAACGACCCGGTCGCCCGACGTCGTGAATTCCTCGGGAAATCCGGTTTGCCGCGCGGTCTCCATCAGCACGTCGATCAGATCCGTCATCGGCCAGCGCCGCTCGAGTTCCGTCTTGATCGCCTCCAGATTAGGGGCGGCAGGGAGGGGTTCGAACGGCGTGATCGAGATCCGGTTCTTGCCCTGCTGGCGAAGCCGCACCTTGGCATTGCGCGGCATCTTCCGGTTCAGAGCACCGAGCGCCTCGGCCATCTGTGCACGAAGTCCTGTGACAAACGCTCCGGCATCCTCGCTGCGGCCGAGCTCGCGGTAATAGTCGGCGCGACGTGTTTCGAAATCCCGTGGCAAATCGTCGTCAGGATTGCGGTAGCGGTCCGCGCCCACCACCCAGATTTCCTTGCTGCGCAGACGCTCGCGTAACGCGGTCAGCACGCAGATCTCATAGTTGATGCGGTTGATCCGCAGACGCCCGTCGTCGTCTTTTTCCACGACCAGGTCGCGCCATTTGGGGGGCACGACACCGGCCAGCGGCACGCCGTCCTCAGGGCGGATGACGCGCCGGCTGCCGCTCGTCCGGCGCAGCCAGTCGACCGCATCGAGCACCGGGCGATGCACCAGGTTATTCGAGCAAAATGACAGGACGCCCAATACCGCCGGGAGCATGCGACGATAATGGCGCAGATACGAGACGCGCAGCACCCGGTGAACGCGCCGCTCGAAACCGTCCGACGCCTTATGCTCTCGCACGATCGCCGCCAGCACATTGGCGCCGCCCGCTGCCGGAAACACGACATCGCGCACCATGCCTTCCGGCTGAAGACAGGCCGCCTCGGCACTCCGGACCAGCAGTCCCTCTTTGCCGTGAACCCGCTCGACTTCGGTCACAAACGCCTTGAGCACCCGGTTGCGGGCTCGGCTGCCGACCTTGTGGACAATTTCGATCAGCAGGTCGATCAGGCCGTCTGTGAGTTCGCGCTCCCGGTGCGCCAGGAAAAGCCCGAACAGCGCGTGGCGTCGCCCATCAGGGTGCCGGCGCATCGTCCAGGCGGTCTCGTTGATCACTCTGCGGCGCAGAATCCGCGCAATGGGGTCCCCCAAATCGGGCAAGGCCTCGCAGGGCAACACATGCTGCTTCACAAAGGCAAGCCGCCGTGCCGCCACCAGTATGTTGTCGATATTGGGCTGCCCGGGATCCGCTTTCAGTCCCGAAAAACCTGTGACGCCGTCCTCATCGGCGAGCGAAGCATCAAGCCGTTCACCGTGCTCGGACGATACAAACGAGGCAATCTTCTCCGGCACCTGATCCTCGAACCCGCGACGGGCCGTGGTGATCAGCGCCGTCAACGCTTCTTCCTCAGGCGCCGCAATCCGGTGCGCGACGAACCAGCCAAGAAGACGGTCCATCATCCCCGCGGATGGCAAGCCCAACGGGCAAAGCTCGGAACCAGTCCACGCGGCCGCCGCCCGCATCTCTTGTCGGCGCGCCCGGCGAAATCCCAAATGGTCGAGAATCTCGGCACGATGCCGTCGCCCCGATCGGCCGAGCCAGTCATAGCCCTCAAGCTCTGCAGGCGATGCTCCGATCTGCTCGGCAAGATACGTAACCACGGTATCCGGAAACTCGCCGGCATCGCGACCAAAGCGTCCCGTCGTACGGTACAGGAGCAGCTGCGCGGCAAAGCCGAGCCGGGTCGCCGCAGGCTTTGCGTTCGCAAGCGCGAAGTTTTCGAAGACCAAACTCCAGCGTCCGGCGAGATCCTCGTCCGTCTCCGATATACTCACCACCGACATTGTCGTCTCCGGCCCGCTTGCTCACAACATTCGGACAGCGGAACGCAACAGTCAACCGCGCGGATCGTTTCCGATCCGTTCTACGAGATGGGCGTTTTTCAACCTATGAGGTCACTGGGCCAGATAGGCGGCATGGTCCTCGCGATCGTGGAGCTTGATGCCGATCGCGCCGCTGATGAACGCGGCCCCAAGCTCGGCAACCAATTCCTCGCGGGCATAGTCCTCGCGCTTCGTGGATATGAGGGAGGGACGGGCAAGACGATCGACGTGGCCGGTCGCGTGACCATTATGCCGATATCGGCATAACACGCATAATGCCGCGACCCGGATTATGCCGCATGGCCTTTGCTGTAGGTTGGTTTTCCGGGCATCGGCCATGCGGCTGTTCGGCATAATCAGAGCCCTTCAAGGAACGCGAGGAGCTGGTCGTCAGGCCGGAACCGGCCCAACGGGATGGTCGGGGCGGCGACGCGCGCGAGCGCTTTCTCCTTCATTCGCATGTCGGCGTGGATGTAGATCGGGGTGGTCTCGACATTTTCGTGACCAAGCCAGAGCGCGATCACCGCTGGATCGACGCCGTGGTGGAGCAGGTCCATCGCCGTACTATGGCGAAGGGTATGCGGCGTGACCCGCTTGGTGCCGATGCTCGGGCACATGCGCGATGACGTGAGGCAGTGCTTACGGACCAGATGCTCAAGGGCGTCGCGGCTCAACCGTTCGCCCCGGATCGACGGGAACAGCGGCTTGTTGTCATCCGTGTCGTTGCCGATCCACGCCGCCAGCAGCTTGGCCGTTTCGCGGCGAAGCGGAGTAGCGCGCTCCTTGCGGCCCTTGCCCATGCAGCGGATGTGGGTGCCGCCCCCGAGCACAACATCCCCCGCGTGAGGCCGGTCAGTTCCGATGCCCGCAGGCCGGTCTGGACCGCGAGCAAGAGCAGCGAATGATCGCGCCGTCCCGCCCATGTCGTGCGATCTGGAGCCGCCAGCAAAGCCGCCATCTCGTCGGCATCGAGGAACGTCACGGTGCGCTTCACGTAGCGCTTGTTGGGCATGGCAAGAACACGTTGGCAGTGCAGCAGCCAGGTGGGATCGCTCATCGCAACGTAGCGGAAGAACGATCGGATCGCGGCGAGCCGGGTATTGCGGCTGCGTGCGCTGTTACCCCTCGCTGTCTCGGTATGGATGAGGAAGTCCGCGACCAGATCGGCGTCGATATCTTCGACCGTCAGCTTCACCGGCGGCTTACCGTGTCGGGTACTTGCATATCGCAACAGCAGCCGGAACGTGTCGCGATAACCTGCGACCGTATTTTGGCTTGCTTCCATCTGGACGCACAGCCGGTCGGTGAAGAAGCGCTGGATCAGCGCGGGCAAGGCCACAGCGCTCATTGGCCCGCCTCCCGATTATCTGCGGTCGCTCGCGCCATTGCCAGATCGAGCAGTTCCGGAACCGCTTCCAGATACCAGTATGTATTGGATGGATCGCTA
The DNA here is from genome assembly GCA_964562225.1 of uncultured Sphingobium sp. Classification (GTDB taxonomy): domain Bacteria; phylum Pseudomonadota; class Alphaproteobacteria; order Sphingomonadales; family Sphingomonadaceae; genus Sphingobium. Next base: position 63,190 of record CAZLSU010000005.1, on the reverse strand, counting down.
TGGCCCAGATAGGTCGTCAGCCGGATCATCTCGCGCGCCGGGTCTTTGCCGGTGCGATACCAGTCGATCATCGTTTTCACCGCGAAGCTGTGCCGGAGGTCATGGATGCGGGGCCCCCTGCCATGCTTGTGGTACGGCTGAGGGCTTCGGAGCCCGATCTGCTGGCACGCGTGCGCAAAGTTGTATCGGGCACCGCAGTCGGTGAGGCGCGAGCCTTTGTCGGTAACGAACAGCGGCGTGGCCGGATGGCCGATCAGCCGATCGCGTTCGACGCGATATTCGATCAGCTTGGTCACTACGCTCGGGTCGAGCGGCAGCAACCGCTCTTTGCCGAGCTTGTCTTGCCGGACGCGCAGCACGCCATGCTCGACGTCGAAGTCCTCACGATCAAGCGCGAGCGCCTCGCTGATCCTCATTCCGGTAACAGCGATAAGGCCGAACAACGTCGAGCAGGTCAGCCCGCGCAGACCATAAATACATGGCAGTGCTTTGGCCGCCGCGATGATCGCTCCGATCTCGGCATCGCTGTAGATGTGCGGTCGCGACCGAGCGACGGCACTCGGCAGCAGGCCTCGCGGTGGTACTTCATGCGCCGGATCGAAGCTGCTCAACCATTGCGCGAACAGGCGTACGACGCTGAGCCTCGTTCCTCGGGTCGAGGTTCTGGCCTCCGCCAGCGTCGCGTGCCAGCGCAGGAACAGCGGCGTGTTGACGTGATCGGCACCTTCGCGCTCAGCAAACCAGGTGAAGCGGCGGAGGATGCGCTCGCTGGTGCGAAGGTCGTAGCCGAGGCTGCGTCGGACGTTCAGATATCGGTTGAGCTGGTCGGTGAGGTTCATAGCGCGCCTCCCGCTACCGGCCAGGGTTGCGCGATTGACCGCAGCCCGTCGATGTCGAGCCGCACATATATCATCGTCGATGACCGCGAGCGGTGGCGCAACACGTCGCCCACCTCGTCTAGCGATGCCCCCGTGTTCACCAGTTGGGTGGCAAGGCTATGACGCAGCAGGTGCGATCCCACATAAGGCGTGGCCGGCTTCTGGCCGGTCGCCTTCAGGGCATCTTGGAGAATGGCGTTGACGATCTGCCCGTCCTTGAATGGGCGTTGCGGCGCGCGATGGGCGATGAACAGCGTGCGGCATGTTGTCGGTCCCCGCTCCGCACGAAGATAGTGACTCAGTGCGTCTCCGACCTCGACGCTGAGCGGCACACGGTCGTGGAGCTTGCCCTTGCCTCGCACGAGCAGTTCGCCCACGCGCCAGTCGATATCGTCAAGCTGGATCGCGACGACCTCGGCCGCACGCAGCCCGAGCCGAGCCATGAGCAACAGCATCGCATAGTCCCGGGCGCCGTGCCGGTGATTGTCGCGAACAGACGCAAGTACGGCGTCGACACCTTCGGGCGACAAGTGTCGTGGCAGTCGTGGCGCCGAGCGTTTCGCCGTCTTCGGGATGCTCAGCGCCAGATTGGTCGCGGTCGCGCCCCGTCCAAACAGATATTGAAGGAAGATGCGGACGTGGGTTGCCACCGTCTTGTCGCGACGCGCGCTCGCCAGCACATGCTCCATGAAGCCGATCACGTCAGCGGGACACAGACGCCCCAGATCAGGCAATGCCTTGCCGAAGCGATGGTCGAGGAAGCGGCGCGCGAAGCCTATCGTGTGGGGGATGCTGCGCGGACTGAGGCCGCGCTGTTTGACGAGATAGGTTTCGAAGTCCGCCAACAAAGCCAAACGCGCGATCTCGACCTCTGTCTGTGGCACCGGCTGCGCCACGCCGATATCGACCAAGTGTTGGACGAACCGGCGCGCGATTGTGTCGAGGCGTATTGTGTTCTTCCGTTCTCTCGGAAAGTCGCGCGTCAGTGGCTCGACACAGTCGAGTGTTGCCGACGCGGGTGCGATACCCGCTTCGTCCAGCAGCGCGCCGAACTTCCTGATCAGGCACCGATAAGAGACGATGGTCCGCGCTTTGTAGTTTTCTGCGGCAAAGGTCCGCTCGAACGAGACAAGATAAGGCTCGACGCAGGTTTTAAGGTTTTCGGACATGATCTTTGTGCTCCATATTGTCGGAGCGAAGAATATTATGCCGAATGGGCCGCACGTGATCATGCCGCCAACCAGGCCTATTCAGCAATATGCGGCATAATCCGGATCGCGGCATTATGGGTCAGTTCGTGCGCCAAGGTCGAATGGTAATCGTCGCTGGTGTGGAAATCCGCAAACTCGGGCATGACGACGTGATCGCCGCTCGGCTGATAATAGGGCTGCGAGCCGTGATGCTTGAGGGTGACGGGAACGCGACCAAAGAGTGCGTCCAGTTCGGCGTCTCGCTCGTCGGGGTTGGTCGCGGTGATGATCGGCGCGGGAGCGGGATATTTCCCCTCGATGCCGTCGAACTGCTCGGCGTTGAAAACGGTATAGCGTTTCAGGAAGGGGATGCCGCGCTTGACCTCCTCCCCCGCATTGTTCTCCTCGGTCCGCTCGATCCGGTTGGCATAGACCACGACGGAACCCATCTCGCCCTTGCGGACGCAACCGCCCATCGTGATCGCCTGCTTGAAGGTCAGCCAATTCGGGGCGGCATAACCCTTCGTCATGGCGGCAACCCACAAGGTCACCGACCAAGCGCGCTTCGACGGACGAATGCTGCGTGATGTCGTCACCAGCGACAACACCGCCTCCGATGTCTGGGCCGACACGGCCTATCGGAGCCAAGCCAACGAGGCATGGCTCAAGCGGCAGAGCCGGGTCAGACGAATCCATCGCAAGAAGCCACGCGGCAAGCCGATGACCGAACGCACCGCCAGAGCCAACGCCGCCAAATCGAAAATCCGCGCCCGCGTCGAACATGTGTTCGCCCGGCAGAAAGACCAGATGGGGCTGTTCATCCGCACCATCGGCGTCAAGCGCGCCGAAGCCAAGATCACCCTCGCCAACCTCGTCTACAACATGCACCGACTCATCTTCCATGAACGACGGGTAGCGACGGGATAGCTACGCCTGAAAGACGGCAATGCCAACAAAAGCCATCAGAATGGAGACCCAAGCGGCCCCAATCATGCCAAATCCTGCGCTGAACGCTCAAGTCCGCTCAGATCAACGGGTCGATGGAGGTGCCCAGGTCTTCTAGTTGAATACGCCAGTCGTCGAGGCTCCGTCTACCGTGATGATGCTGCCAGAAATATATGAGGCCCGGGGCGAGGCCACGAAGCAAATGACATCGCCGACTTCCTCAGGATCAGCCATTCGCCCGAGCGGGAAGGTTGCGTCCATTTCCTCCTGTAGCGCTTTGGGCGTCTTGCCTTCGCCTTCGGCGCGCTTTTCGATCAGGCGTCGCCAGCGATCCGTCATAACCCCCGAAGGCGCTACCCCGGCAACAAGAATGCCATGCGGCGCGCCATGATCCGCCAGCGACTTCGTAAAGTTGATCAATCCGGCGTTGGTGACGCCAACCGCCATGTAAGACGCTTTCGGGTTTCGCGCAGCAGCACCAACGACGTTGACGATGCGACCGCCGCCCTGATCGCGCATGAGCGGGAACACCGCCTGGGCGGTGCGGATGTAGCATTGCAGTTTCTCATTCCAACCATCCAGCCATTCCTGGCTGGAGATCGCCATAAAGTCGCCAGCGGGTAGTTTACCAGCGGCATTATTGACTAACACGTCAATGCGCCCCGCATAACGCTGCGCGGTCTCGATCAGATTTTGCACATCGTCATCGCGTGTAATATCGCAGGGGCATGCAATAACGTCATGCCCTGCCTTGCGCAACGCGGCGACCTCCACCTCCAAAGCCGGAAGTGCACGCGCAGCGGCAATCACCCGGGCACCTTCCATGGCAAAAGTCCGGAGCGTCGCTAGCCCGATGCCCTTGCTAGCACCCGTCAGCACCACAGTTTTGCCGCTTAGCTTCAAATCCATCGACAGGGTCCCTTCTTGGTTTCGACCGGCATTGACGGCCACATCAGAAAATGGCCGAAACAGTGTCCAGCAGTGTAAACTCACCAGTGACTGTATCTCCTTCTTGGGCGGCGTGGGCGCGTGAGAGCCCGACCGTCATTATGATGCTCATGGCGGGAATAAATTCGCCGCGCTGCCCCAGGAAATTGGCGAGCCAGGCGAGCGCCGTGCGCGGATCCCCGAGCGCGTTCGCGCCGATCCGATGAGCGATCGTCGCGCCTTTCGACGACATTCGCACGGCGCACAGGCGCAGGTCATCGAGCGACCGGAGTGATCGAGGCGGCCGAGCACGACCCGCGCGCTCGAGCTGTTATCCGCGATATTGTCGACCGCGGAAAAGCAATAGCTCTGATAGCGGGTATGCACGATTTCGAGGCTCGCAATTGCGGAATCCACCGCATAGCTGATGCTAACGCGCGTCTGATCGGGTCCATGGACGTCGCGCCCCACACGCAGTGTGATTTCAGGCTCGATCAGGGGATGGAACAGGTTTTCGCTATCTACCCGACCCGTTCTTTCGGACACGAGCAGATCCTTTGTCAGCACGCCGAAATTGGGGTCGTTAATGCCCATCTGCGCGCGCATCTCGGCGCTAGTGTAGCCCAGCTTGAAACCGATCTTCTGTCGGTCGCGCCTCTGGAAGGTGCGCGCTGCAATTGCATAGATGTCGTCCTCCGACAGCCTGGGATGAGCGGAGCTACGCGGCGCAATGCGGCAGCGCTCCCATTCCGCCCGCCACAGTTGTGCCGAGCAAGCATCTGTCAGACCAGCAGGCGACTGGTCGCCACGATTCTCGCCGGCGTCCGCTTTCGACAGACCCTCTGAATTGTTCATGATGCTTCTTCCTGAATAGCCGTGCCCGCACGATTGGCGCGCCGCAGGATCTGGCGGGCGCGGACCCTGACCGGGGCATCGACCATGGTTCCATCCACGGAAGTCGCGCCATCCTCACCTCTAGCCAGTGTCCTTTGCGCCCAAGCCAGCTCCTCCCGTGTGGGGGCGAAGCCGTTTCGCACCGGCGCAATCTGACTGGGATGGATGCAGAGCTTGCCGCCGAAACCAAGATCCAAGGCATAACGCGCGTGATCTTCCAGCAGCGCTTCTTCGCCCAGCGACGTGCACACGCCGTCGATTGGCGAAAGCAAGGATGACAGACGCGAGGCGAGTACAATCTCGCTGCGCGCCGCCAGCAGCGGCTCGCGCCGATGCGCGGCGCCGATATCCGCGCAATAATCGATGCTGCCGAACGCCAGGCGCCGCACGCAGGCGGAGGCGGATATCTCTCGCGCCCTCGACAAGCCCAGCGCCGTTTCGAGCAAGGCGATGACCGGCTGGCCCGCGACCACTTCGGAAGCCTGCTCGACGTCATGCGCGGACTCGGTCTTGGCGAGCATCAACCCGGACAGGGGAAGCGATGCGATCGCCGCCAGATCCTCTTCGTGCCATGGGGTATTGACTGCGTTTACACGCACAAAAATATCCATGTCAGCGGGCAAGGCGACGACGTGGCAAAGTGCTGTACGGGCTTGCACCTTATTGGCGGGAGCAACCGCATCCTCAAGGTCGATGATAATAGCATCCGCGCCCGAGGTGGCCGCCTTCGCATAACGCTCGGGCCGGTCGCCAGGCACGAAAAGCAGTGTGATGCTGCTCCGCATGGTCAAGATACCTTCGTGTCCACGGTCCACATGCCCCAAGTAGGCCCTCGACTGCACCACATACGCCGCACCCTTCTCTGCCTGGTCCTGTTCAAGACAGGGCAAGACCAGCTCAACCGCCGCGCTTCAGGGTCTCGCGCGCGATCACCAATTGCTGAATCTGAGAAGTGCCCTCGTATATACGAAAGATGCGCACGTCGCGATAGAAGCGCTCGATACCATGACCGGCGACATATCCGGCGCCGCCGAATATCTGCACCGCGCGATCGGCAACCCTGCCGACCATTTCAGACGCAAACAATTTTGAAGCGGCCGCCTCCAGTGTGATACTCTCGCCGGCGTCGAGCTTGCGCGCGGTCTCAAGCATTAGCGCTCGCGCGGCCAGCGCCTCGGTTTTGGAATCTGCGATCATCGCCTGGACGAGCTGGAACTCGGCGATAGGCTTGCCGAACTGACGCCGTTCGGAGGCAAAGGCGACGCAATCGGAGATCAGCCGCTCGGCCACGCCGACGCACAAAGCCGAGAGGTGCAGCCGGCCGCGGTCGAGCACCTGCATCGCCACACGGAACCCGCTTCCCTCCTCGCCGAGGCGGTTCGCCGCGGGGACACGCACGCCGTCGAAGTTGACCGTGCAGATATGCGCGCCCTGCTGGCCCATCTTGCGCTCGGGCGGCCCGACGCCCAACCCCGGCAATTCACTGGGTACAAGGAAAGCGGTGACGCCGGCCCCGCGCTTTTCATCCGGGTTGGTCCGCGCCATCACCGTGAACAGACCGGCCTTGTCGGCATTGGTGATATAGATCTTGGATCCGTCGAGAACATATTCGTTACCCTCGCGCCGCGCGCGTGTCCTGACCGAGCCAGAATCGCTGCCGGCCTCAGGCTCGGTCAGCGCGAAGCTGGTGATGATCTCTCCGCTCGCGATTCCCGGAAGCCAGCGGTGCTTCTGCTCATCATTGCCGAACATCACGAGGCCCTGGCTGCCGATGCCAACATTGGTGCCGAAGGCCGAGCGGAATGCCGGGCTGGTACGACCGATCTCAAGCGCGACGAGACTTTCATCTTCCATGGACAGCCCCAGCCCGCCGAATTCCTCCGGGATCGACAGGCCGAACAAGCCGAGCTGGCGCATTTCATCAATCACCTCGTTCGGGATCTCATCCGCCTCGGCGACCTTTGCCTCGATCGGCCGCAGCCGTTCGCTAACAAAACGGCGAATGGTGCCGATCAACTGATCTCGTGTCTCCAGATCGAGTGCCATGGCGGCATTTCCTTTCATCTTTTGATATTCACGACCGTATCGTTGCAGAGGCAGAAATAATGGTACGGCCGTCGTGTCCGATTGCGGCAAGACTGATTTCACCGCCGTCCCGCCGCCCCACAAGATGCATTTCAGGCCCCGCGAAAGCGGGCGTGCGGGCACGAAAGGCGAAGCTGGTGAGTACGTCCGAGCCGAGTTCACGCACGCACAAATCGAGCAGCAGGCTTGCCGTCAGCGGCCCTTGTACCACTAGGCCGGGATAGCCCTCAACCGCCGTCGCATAGGGAAGGTCATAGTGGATGCGGTGGCTATTAAAGGTTAACGCCGAATAGCGGAACAACAGCACCTCGTTCGGGACCATGTGCCGGTGCCAGGTCCAGTTTGATAGATCGGGCCGTGCTCCCCCCGTATTGGCCGTCGCCTTAACGGATCCCACCGCTTCACGATAGACGATCGTCTGTCGCTCGCGGATCGCGACGGTTCCACCCGCGCTGGTGACGTGATCGACCTCAACGAACGCAAGGCTGCCCGCGCTCCCTTCCTTTTCAGCGACCGACATTACCGTCGAAACACGTTCGATCTGCGCGCCGATCTGAAGCGGGGTATGGAAACTAACATCACTCGCCACCCACATCCGTCGCGGGAGCGCGATCGGCGGGAGGAACGCGCCCCGCACGGGATGCCCGTCACTGTCGATATCGGCCATGTTCGCATCCGGCAAGCACACGCACCAATGGAAGCCGTGGGGCGCATCCGCGCCAATGGGTTGCGGCACGTCGAGCAGCGCGGCGAAGCGGTTCACCGCCGGTTGCGAAACCATGTCGTGCGTACGCAAAGGCTTCCCGAGCCAATCGTTCCAGCGTTGGCTCATCGTGCGACCCTCGCCATCAATAGGCCCTTGGCAGGCCAAGGACATGCTCGGCGAGATAGGATAGGATGAGATTCGTCGAGATCGGCGCGACCTGATAAAGGCGGTTCTCGCGGAACTTGCGCTCGATATCATATTCGGCGGCGAAGCCGAAGCCACCATGCGTTTGGACACAGGCCTCGGCCGCGGCCCAGCTTGCCTCGGCCGCGAGCATTTTCGCCATATTGGCTTCAGCTGCGGGGTTCTCGCCCGCCTCGTAGCGGCGCAGCGCGTCGTGAACCATCAACTCCGCGGCGCGCATCTGCGCATAGGCGCGGGCGATCGGGAACTGAATGCCTTGATTCTGTCCGATCGGCCGCCCGAAAACGCACCTGTCCTTGGCATAGGCGGCGGACTTGTCTATGAACCATTTGGCATCGCCAACGCATTCGGCAGCGATCAGTATCCGCTCGGCATTCATCCCGGACAAGATGTATCGGAAGCCCTTGCCCTCCTCGCCGATCAGATTGGCGGCAGGGATCGCCACATCGTCGAAGAAGATTTCGGTCGTCGAATGGTTCATCATGGTGTCGATAGGACGAATCGACATGCCCTTCCCGTGTGCTTCACGCATATCGACGAGGAAGGCCGAAAGGCCATCGGTGCGTTTTTCGACCTGGTCGCGGGGGGTCGTACGAGCGAGCAGCAGCATCAAGTCCGAATGCTCTGCGCGGGACGTCCATATTTTCTGCCCGTTCACAATGTAGCGATTGCCGTCGCGCTGCGCGAAAGTCGTGATAGACAAGGTGTCGGTGCCGCTTGACGGTTCGGTCACGGCGAATGCCTGGAGCCGCAGCGCGCCGCTGGCAATTCCGGGCAGATACTCGGCCTTCTGCGCCTGCGATCCATGGCGGAGCACCGTGCCCATGATGTACATTTGCGCATGGCAGGCGCCCCCATTACTACCCGAGCGGTGGATTTCCTCCAAGATCGCTGCGGCCGCCGAAAGCGGCAGCCCGGCACCGCCATATTCCTCCGGGATCAGCGCGGCGAGATAACCCGCGCTGTTCAACGCCTCGACAAACTCGCCCGGATAAGCGCGGTCCTTGTCCTTCGCGCGCCAATATTCGCCCGGGAAGTCGGCGCACAACTTGGCAACCTCTTCCCGGATCGCCTCATACGCCTCGGTCATCGTTCTGCGGTCCCGCGCTCGAGGAGACCACGTGCGATAATGTGCGCCTGTATCTCGGCCGCGCCTTCGAACACAGAGAGGATGCGCGCGTCGCACAGGATGCGGCTGATCTCGGTTTCCAGCGCATATCCGTTGCCCCCGTGGATCTGCAGACTCGCGTCGGCGTTCGTCCAGGCAACCCGCGCGGCAAGCAGCTTCGCCATCCCTGCCTCTACGTCGCTGCGTCCGCCGGCGTCTTTGGTGCGCGCCGCAGCATAGGCCAGTTCGCGGGCAGCCACCGTCTCGAAAAGCATCGCAACGAGCTTGTCGGCAACCCGCGGGAAGTCGATCAGCGGGCGTCCGAACTGGTTGCGCGCAAGGGCATAATCGATCCCAAGCTCGTACGCACGCCAGGCAACGCCGACCGCGCGCGCAGCAGTTTGGATGCGTGCGCCTTCAAAGGTGCGCATGAGTTGGCGAAAGCCTTCGCCCTCAACGTTCCCGAGCAGGCTCTCAGCGGATGCCTCGAAGCCATCGAAACTCAGCTCATATTCGCGCATACCACGATAGCCCAGGACCGCGATCTCGCTTCCGGCGAGACCAGGACCAGGGAACGGGTCGGTCTCGCTACCGCGCGGCTTGGCGAGCAGGAACATGCTGAGCCCACGATGGCCCTCGCCGCCGGTGCGTGCGAGCATGGTCATCAGATCGGTACGTGCGGCATGGGTGATCCAGGTCTTGGCGCCTGAGATGCGCCAGCTCCCGTCGGGCGCCGCCACCGCGCGCGTGGTCAGGCTGGCAAGGTCGGACCCGGCACCGGGCTCTGTGAACACCGCGGTTGGCAGAATCTCGCCGCTTGCCAGGCCCGACAGCCAGCGGGCCTTCTGAGCCTTGCTGCCGCCGAGCCCGATCAACTCGGCGGCGATTTCGCTACGCGTGCCAAGCGAACCAGCCCCGATCCAGCCGCGGCTCAGTTCCTCAGTCACGACGCACATTTCCAGCTTGCCAAGCCCAAGCCCGCCATATTCGGGATGGACGCATATGCCGAACGTCCCGAGTGCGCCGAGCTCTGCGATCAGCGCGTCCGGTATCAGCGCGTTGTCGAGATGCCAGCGATGTGCAAACGGCGTGATCCGCTCGGCGGTGAACCGTCGAAACTGAGCGCGGATTTCGTCGAGCGCTGCGTCGCCGGACGCCTCGTTCACGCTGGCCCCGGCACGCACCAGCGCGATCAGGCTGGCGCGGCTTTGCGCGTCCGCGCACGCGATCAGCGCGCAGACTGCAGGATCATCCACCATCCGGCGTGCCGACGCCTCGAGCCCCATTCGCCCGGGCCGAAAATATTCGTTGGGGCCGATGGCGAGTCCCCCTGCAAGCTGGCTGAGATAGTCGGCGAAGGCGAGGCGCAGGATCAGCGCATCGATTTCGCCGAAATCGCCACGCTCCTGCGCCGCCACCGCCCAGCCCATCAGCGCTTTGAGCGCGGCGATCGTCGTTTCAATCCAGGCATAGCCATGGGCATCATGCTGATGGTGATCGAGCAGCGAGGGATTGACTGAGGCGCCCTCACCGACATTGCCCAGGAGCCGGCTACGAACGTCGGCGGCGAAGCTGCGCGCTGCGTCAAGCGCCGCAGCCGTCTGGTCGACCAGAGCCTCGAGCGAGGGATAAGCCGAACAGCCCATCTCAACCCGCGGCCACGATGCCGCTGTCGTGCAGCTTGCCGACCTCGCCGGAGCTTAGGCCAAGCACGTTGGCGAGAATCTCATCGGTATGCTCGCCGAGTCGCGGCGCCCGGGCCGGTGGCAGCCGTTCGGCTTTTGGGATTGTGGCCGGCGCGCCGGGTATCGGGTAACGTGCACCGCTTGGCTGCTCGACCTCGGTAAAGATCGGATTGGCACGGACCAGATCGGGATCATCGGCAGCTTCCCGCATACTCTGGTAGGGACTCCAGCAAACCCCGAGCGGTTCGAACGCGCAGGCAAGATCGGCGAGTGTGCGTTTGGCGACCGCCTCCTCGACCAACGGCACCAGCTTATCGCGATGCTCGAAGCGGATACCTTCATCGCGTGCGAACGAAACGCCCTGCCCGGCCTCGATCTGTGCGACCCCTTGGGCAATGCCGAGCGCCTCAACGAGACCTTGCCACTGGCGCACAGTAAGCGCCATCAGCATCAGCCGGTGGCCGTCGGTGGTTGTAAAATCGCGCCCGAACGCACCAAATATCTGGTTGCCGAGCCGTGGCCGGTTCACATCGCTGTCGAGCACTTCGGCAAGCATACCAAGGTTGGCGACACTGGCGATCGCCATATCCGCCAAGGGGACGCGCACTTCCTGGCCAGCGCCGGTATCGCGTCGATGGCGTTCGGCAGCAAGGAAAGCAAAAGCGGAATAGGCACCGGTCAGCAAATCCCAGGCGGGCAGCACATGATTGACCACCGCATCGCCAAGGCCGGACGGTCCGGTGATCTGGGGAAAGCCGACCGCGCAATTGACGGTGTGGTCTAGCGCGGGACCGCCATCGGCGCGGCCCATGATCCGCAGCGTGACGAGGTCCGGCCGCAATGCAGAAAGGCGTTCATGCGACAGGAACCCTTCGACAGGATAGTTCGTGACGAACAGTCCGCCCGTTGGCCCTGGCGCGGTAATCAAGGTGGTCGCAAGTGCGCGGCCTTCAGCACTTGCGAGATTGATCGCAATCGACTTCTTGCCCTTGTTGAGCGATTCCCAATAGAGACTGGCTCCGTTCTTCGCGCGCGGCCAGCGCCTGAAATCGGGCCCACCGCCAATCTGATCAAAGCGGATCACCTCGGCTCCCATTTGCGCCAGATACATGCCGCAAGTGGGAGAGGCGACGAACGATGACGCCTCGACCACGCGCATCCTGTCAAGCAGCCGGTACATCGCCGATCAGCCCGGCGTAGCGCGCGGGCGTGCCGCAGTTCCGGCCTGGTAACTACGCATCCGGAAGGCCCACGATGGCGACCGCACTGACATTCTGGTTGGGCATACCGCCAAGGTTGTGCGACAGGGCGAGCCTTGGCGGTGTGCTGCGCTGGCGTTCGCCCGCCCGCCCGAGCAATTGCAGATAATTCTCGTAGATCATGCGCAGTCCCGACGCGCCGATCGGATGGCCAAAGCATTTGAGTCCGCCGTCAATTTGGCAAGGCACCTTGCCGTCGGCATCGAAGAAGCCGTTGAGCACGTCCTTCCAACCCTCGCCTTCGGGACTGATGTAAAGGTCTTCCATCGTTACTAATTCGGTGATCGAGAAGCAGTCGTGAACCTCGATTAGGCTGATTTCGTCTCTCGGGTTGGTGACACCAGCCTCGTCATAAGCCTTGACGGCGGCGGTACGCGTGGTGTGGAAATAGCTTCCGTTCCAGCCCGTGCCCTGGCTCTCCCACCCGTTGGAGGTGACGATTTGTAGCGCCTTGACTGTTACCAGGTCCCGCTTGCCCAGCGTACGGGCGATCTCGGGTGTCGTGACGATCGCGCAGGCCGCGCCGTCGGAAACACCGCAACAATCGAAAAGCCCCAGCGGATCGGCAATCATCGGCGCGTTCATGACCGTGTCAATGTCGATCAACTTGCGCAAGTGTGCTTTAGGGTTTTTCGCACCATTGGCGTGGCTCTTTACCGAAACATGTGCCATCGCCAGCTTGAGGTCGTCCTTCGACACCCCATGCGCGTTGCGATAGGCCGCAGCGAGCTGGGCGAAATTGCCGGGTGCAGAGCCAGTGACGCCGATCATGTCGAAGGTCGACCCGCGCGTGCGCACCGGCAGCCCGCCATAGCCGGTATCCTTGAGCTTCTCGACCCCGACCGCGAGCGCAATGTCGGCGGCACCCGATGCGACGGCATAGACGGCGCCGCGAAACGCCTCGGTGCCGCTTGCGCAATAATTCTCCACCTTGGTGACGCCGATATTGGGCAGGCGCAGCGCGGTGGCGAGCGGGATGCCGGACGGGCCGATATTGACCGCGTCGAACGCCACGCTCAGCCATGCAGCGTCGATCTGCGAGGTGTCGATGCCCGCGTCGGCGATGGCTTCCTGAAAGGCCTCGACGGCGAGCTGCTCGGCGTCCTTGTCCCAGCGTTCGCCAAACTTCGCGCACCCCATGCCGACGATTGCGACCTTGTCCTTGATGCCTTTAGCCATCGGATTACTCCCCCGCTGCCGGTTGCTGCACCGGCACGGCTTTCCAGAAATACTTGATGAAATCGCGTTTCTCGTCGACCGCCTTGATGCGGAACATCATCTTCATCGCCAAGCCGACCTCGATGCTCTCGGCATCGACATCGGCGAATTCGGTAAACATCCGCCCGCCGCCCTCGAAATCGATCATGCCATAATATTGCGGCGGGGCAGGCGAATAGGTCAAACTGTCGGCGGTGTAGGTGACGATCCGCGCCTGCTTTTCGGCGAGCGGATAATCTTCCTGGGTGCCAATGGCACGGTCGTTCGGATTGACGCTGATTTCCGAGCGCGGGAACTGGACGGTCCCGGTCTTGGTGCAGCGCCCGCCGACCAGACCAAGCACTGTCTTGCGGTTGCGGAACAAGGTTGTGCCGGGCTGCTTTTGGTCGGCCTCGGCACGCATGCCACGGTCGAGATCGAGCAGGCCGCGGTGGAACAGGAAGCGCAGGTAATTCTCATCCGCCTTGCCGCGCGCAAGCGCGCCGGAAAAGCCGTCACGCCTCGGCAGGTTAGCGATGGCTTCGGTCGTCTCGAACAGCAGCACGTCGCAACCCTGGCCGAAGCCGACCAGCATGATCGTCTCGCCGGGCCTTGCCTGTTCCAGCGCCGCCGCCAGCATCAGCAGCGGATGGGCAACTCCACTGTCGCCGACGTTCGGCGCAAGGGTATCGGCAACGGCGGCGGCGGGCACGCCAAGCTTTTTTGCAAGGCCTTCGGGCACGCCACGCACGGTGATGGGGATCAGGAGGCGGTCGATCTTCGCCGGATCAACGACAAGAGTTTCGATCGCAGCGGCGAGCGCATCGCCGAGGAGCATGGAGAAGCCCTCGTCGCGGATCCAGCGGCTTTCCCACGTATAATCGAAGTCGGCTCCCGATGCTCGGAAATGGTCGACGAAGTCGAGCGTCACACTGTGTGACCCGATAAAGCGCGCAATCGGATCGCCAGTGCCAACGAGTATCGCGGCGGCAGCGTCGCCCTGGACCAGTTCCCCTTCTGATGCGGGACGCGCCTTGCGCAACTCGGACGCGACGCAAAGCTGCGTTCCCCCGTTTACTCCGGCGTTCAGCGCCTGAATAAGCGACGATGTGCCAGCACGCTGGCTTCCCGCGACGTCCAGCGCTGAGATGCTGTCCGACAAAGTCAGCGCTTCTTTGACTATGCCGCTGTTTAGCCGATCGGCAAAGGGGTGGGTGGTCGAGGCGAGCGACAGCGCTGTGACTGTGCCGCGGTCAAACCCGGTGAGGCAATCGCGCGCCGCCTCGACTGCCATCGTGACGCTGTCCTCATCCCAGTTGGCAATCGCACGCTCGCCCATCGCGAGGCCTTTGAGGCCGGCCGCAAACCAAGCATTGGCCGCGAATATCGCCGAACGTTGCAGCCGCAAGCGAGGTATGTAGGCGCCATAGGAAAGGATTCCGGAATTGGCGTTCATGATGGTGCCATCTCCGCATAACCGTTGTTGAGAACGACCACACTGCGCTCCTCAGCAGTCGCTCGGAAGGCGGCGCGGTCGCCATCCTCACGCCAAATTTCTACCCTGATCGTCTCCCCCGGAAAGACTGGGCTCGAGAAGCGTACATCCATCCGCTTAAGCAGCGTTGGATCGTTACCGCATAGCGCCGACAGAACAGCGCGGCCCGCAATGCCGTAAGTACACAGGCCATGCAGGATTGGACGCGGGAACCCCGCTGCTCGCGCCACGTCCAAATCGGCGTGGAGCGGATTATAATCGCCTGACAGCCTGTAGATCAGCGCCTGTTTCTCATCGGTGGGCAGCTTCACGACATGGTCAGGTGCGCGATCGTCCGGCAGCGGACGGGGGCGAGGAGCGCCATCGGCCTGGCCGCCAAAACCGCCGTCGCCGCGCAGGAGCAGAGTATTGCGCACCGTCGCGAGGTGTATACCGGTAGAATTCTCGATACGACGCGAGGTAAGTATGATCGCGCCCTTGTCCACGCCCTTATCGAAAATGGCATCAATGCATGTACGGCCCAAAAGATCGCCTTCTGTGGGAAGTGTCGCAAACAGTTCAACCGAGGTCTCACCATGAAGGATCTTCTGCCATGAAATGCCGTAAGCAGGATCCTGCCAGAAGAAGCCGGGATAGGCGAGTACCACTGCCATTGACGGCAGGGCCTGCAACCCCTTCTCGTACACGAAGCGCAAATCATCAGCACCCACACCCAAAGCGTATAAGATCGTGTCACGTTTGGTGAAGCTGTGCCGGGTTTCCTGAGGCGGTAGCTGTAGCAGTCGATCCGGGTCGAGCGCCACCTCAGATAGGATCCCAGCTGAAAATATCTGTCGATCTCTGCAGCGGGTGGAAGCTGGGCTTAAGCGCAGGCAGCAATTCGCTCGCGATCGTCTCGACGGTCCAGCCGTCGGAGCGGTGTACAGAGCGGAGCGGACGCGGCACGCTGAAAAGGAAAATCTCGTTCTTTCTAACCGCAAATATCTGGCCGCTCACATCTTTCGATGCGTCGCTGGCGAGGAATGCGGCAAACGGCGCGATCTTTGCCGCCGACATCGACTTCATTCGCTCGACGCGACGCTTCGCGTCCTCGGTCTCGGCCTGGATCGTGCCGATCATTCGGCTCCAGGCAAAGGGCGCGATGCAGTTTGAGCGTATGCCAAAGCGCTGCATGTCGAGCGCAATCGAGTTTGACAAGCCCACAATGCCCAGCTTCGCGGCAGCGTAATTCGCTTGACCAAAATTGCCGATCAATCCTGACGTTGACGTGAAATGGACGAATGCCCCGGAGCCCTGCTCCTTGAAGTGCGGCGCGGCAGCTTGCGACACGAGGAAGCTACCATGCAGATGAACGTCTATCACGGCGCGCCATTCGGCCTCATTCATTCGGTGAAAAATGCGGTCGCGAAGGATACCGGCGTTGTTCACCACGGCGTCGATGCGTCCAAAGGTGTTGACCGCATCCTCGATAATCGAAGCAGCGCCAGACGAATCAGTGACACTGGCGAGATTAGCGCACGCCTTGCCGCCCGCCGCCTCGATCTCGGCAACCACTTGTGATGCGGGACCCGCATCCTTGCCTTCGCCCGAAGAGGAAGTGCCAAAATCATTGACTACAACGCAGGCGCCTTCGCGAGCGCAAAGCAACGCGATCTCACGACCAATCCCTCCTCCCGCGCCAGTCACAGCAACGACCTTATCCTCAAGCATTCCCACCCTTCGCATCTCCCTGTATTGCCGTGGCTCTCCCTCAAGCTCGGCTGAATCCTCATGCTAGCCAAACGCGGTTTAAAGCCAGCGCCATGACCACTCCGTCACCGAGCCACGGATGCCGACCGCCATCATTCCGCCGGTTGGATTGTCGAGTCTCTAGATTGACGATAGGCTAGATGAGATGCGATGTTTTCTGGCTTGAGCCCGAATGCTGTCTGCCTGCTGATGTCCTGACGGTTGATCTCGTCATATTTAACGAAATAGGCCCTGTGCATCCGGTAAAAAGGAATTTCCGGATAGAGATGATGGATCAAGTGGTAATTCTGATAGACCAGCAATGGCGTCAGCAGCCATTCCCATCCATAGCGCATCGTTGTCGCCATGTAGGGCTGCTCGTCCTGCGCGACCATAGCCGGATAGTGCGGCAGAATCACGAAAACCACAGCAATCAGGAATAACGTTATGCGCGAGGGCAGGAACCATAGCATGAACAGTTCAAAACCAAATCCAAAATAGAGCGCACCTACGAACAAGGAGAGCAAACCGCTATAGAACAGGACGAGTTCTTTCCCGTGTCTCTTGCGAACGCTCTGGCCTCGTTTCAGGAAGTAGTGGATGTACGCACCATCAAAAAACGTCCAACGGAAGGGCACCTGCCACCAAGGCGATTCATGCTCGAAGCGATCGGGGTCGAGTGGACCATTGGCGTAACTGTGATGCTTGTTGTGTACCCAGCGTAATAGCACCATCGGCGCATAGGGGAACAAGAAGAAGAGCCCGATCGCCCCAATCGACTCATTCAGCCATTTTACTCTCGAGAGAGAATAATGCGCTGCGTCGTGTATTACGCTGAAAAGTAGGTAAGTGATCAAGCCGTTGGCAATGGTGCCAAGCCAAATGGGCATCTTCCCCGTCAAGGAGAGATACCAGACGCAGCCGATACCGCCCATCGAGGCGACAAACAACAAGGCGGTTGGCAGCGCCAGCACTGGAGGTTGGCGAAGTCGCTCAAAATATTCTTGCTGGCTTTTTGGAAAAGCACTCGCAACCATGCCACGTCTCCCGAATTCTTACTTGTTGATGAGGGCGGCCAATCAAGTTTAGCGCCCAGTCTGCCAATTGGCCAATTACGGTCCGCGCGTCCCAATTTTGGCTGTCGTTCAACAGCTTTAGCTATAGCAGGTGTTGCATAATATGCAACACCTATCACCGGATCGTCATATCGGATAGACCAAATATCGTGGAAGCACAGAGGTATCGAGCTCAGCCCGCCGCGACAATAGCTTCAGCCCGCCATTCTTTTGTTGCCGCACGCTGTCAAGATATTGGCCTGCGGCAAGCACCTGGGTGATGCCACTGTCTTTAGGCGTCATGAACACGGAAAAGTTGGACCGCATTTCCAAAGTGGCTGTATCGGCTCGATGATAGCTGGTCAATTGCACGAAATGACGTGTACGATAGTCCTGAAATGTGCCGACCCAAATGTCATTTACGAAAGTGACGCGATCCTCGAGCCTCGCCCGGCAGTCGTCGTACATAAAGCCAAGGGCAAGTCCGTGCTCTGAATTTTCCGCCGAACGGCAGAAATACGACGCATTCTCCTCGTCCGCGTAATTATCAAGCCATCTCTGCATATCTTTGCTATCAAGCGCGTCAGCATCCGCTAGCAGAACGGCATTGAGCGCCGCTTCAAGCGACATATCTGTCTCTATCATGCCGTCGCCCTCTCGAAACCCATGACCGACCGATAATATTCCCAGCGCGGCAGATTGCCGCTCTCGTCGTTTTGAAGGAACTCCGATTCCAGCTTCAAAGGGTCATGCACTCCCTTTTGGAAGATGGCAGAGCCGGGCGTATGATTTCCGATATGGATGCGATGGAAAATCGAGGCATCTTCCATGCTGATCAGGCCGCATGGCCCCAGCAGGTTTGAACTTTGCCGCAGTCTGTGCCGAACCATGTCCTCGTCGTCATCCTGATGTGCGAAATAGGCGTAGTGGACCTCGACCGTCTCAGCATCGATTGGTGTCGCAAAACGCAAATTGATGACATCAAGATGCTTCGTCGAAACAAAAGTGGGAAAGAGAGAAACGATCCGTGAGCCGACCGCCGGATCCTGCCCTTTGAATTCGATCAGCGATTTGTCTTTCAGCACGGTGGGCCCGGTTGCCACAGAAAGCGCAGATTCGAAACAAATGTGGCCGCGTTTTGTTGCTGTAAACTGGCGACCGTTGCCGCCTTGCCAGTTAAGCATCTTGAACGCCTGATGAAGCAATGGGGCATGATAGCCATCATTGTCGGTGTACGACTTCCAGTTCGTATCATAGCGCACTTTCTGGTAGCCGAGCAGTTTGAGACGCCCATCGCCTGCTAGCAGTTCGCGCAACGTATTCTGCGAATCTCCAAGATATGCCAATAGCGGCTCGGTTTCTGATGAGAGCGTGACGAAAACAAGGCCGAAAAAAATGTCAAACCGCGGCTGGGCAAGCGGATAGTCTGCTTTGTTGAAGCCGGGAAGAAATTCCCGAGGGTTCGGACAGCCGACCAGATCGCCTTTCGAATCGAACAGCCAACGGTGATAGGGGCATTCAAATTCCGTCTTGTTGCCCATGACCGCCGTTTCGAGTTGATTGCCGCGGTGCGAGCACGCGTTATAAAACACCCGCACCACGCCTTCGACGTCGCGGCCGATAAGCAGTGGCACACCGGATAACCGGTATGTCTTGAAATCACCTGCGTTAGGCAGTTCACTTTCATGGGCGACCGGATGCCATTCAGTACCGTGGAAGATACGCTTGACCTCTTCCGCGTATATGTCCTCTCGGACGAAAGCCTCCTTGGGAATTTCATTGTAATTTTTTGGCCAGGACAGGTCCATTTCGGTCATTCGCTCTCTCCCAATGCTCACTTGGCTCATTTTTCGGCTTCGAGCGCCTTGCCGAGGTCAGCCCACATACTTCCCGACTTACGCGCACCTTCGAGGAAGGACTCGGGGCAAAGATGGTAGGGTGGGCGTACTGGGCCAGCATTCATCCACCCGCCTGCGTTCATCCGCGCCTTTTCAAGCGCGATGTTATAGGTGGAAAACTCTTTGAAACTACCATTCGGGAACAGCGGCGCCGCAGTGGGGCCGAGGCGAGCCTGGAAGGCCCGCGCGGCAGTCCAGTCACCGGTCGCGCGCGCTGCGGAGACTAGGTCGCGTAACGTGGTGGTTACCAACGGGTGACATACGGCGCCGCTAGACCAGAAAGCGTCAATCGAATCGTCCATCCGGGCCGCAGCATAATAATCGAAGTCGATAGGCAGAAGCTTGATGCGACCGCGGATCGCCGCCAAATCTGGAAGCAGATTGCCGACACCAATGTATTTCGCAGTGACGACTTGCGGGATTTCGGCCACCTGTGCCCAAAATGACCGCGGAAAATCAAATTTGAAAGCTTCGGGATTAGCGTAAATTGCAATGTTCATCTCCGGTACGGCTTCAGCAACATCCTTGTAGAACTGGACCGCAACATCGAGACTGGGCGCACACCACATGGGAACGCCCAGCATCGTGCCATCCGCGCCGAGTTCAAGGGCCTGTCGCGTCAGTGCTACAGTATCGCGGGTGTTGATGCAGGTTGTGCCGACAAATATAGGCACCCGACCAGCCGCAGCATCAACCAGCGCTTTCATGAAATCGAGTTTCTCGCCATGGGTCATAGTCGCCGCTTCGCCAAGCGTCCCCATGCTAAGTATACCGTTTACACCTGCGTCTATCAGACCGTTCACCACGCGTGCTGTTTCATCAAGATCAACCGTATTCGTCGCTCTCCAATCCGACGCGTCATCATTCGCCGGAGTAGGAATAATTGCCCAGGCGCCTTGGACATCACCGGGGTTCATCAGTGTAAGGGTCATTTTCGTAGCTCTCCTAGCATTTGGTCCGGTGATAGCCGCCACAGCGGAAGGACATTATACATTGTGTAATGCTTTGCCTTGCATGACACAAAGTGAGAGGATAAACAAGAGTAGCCATGCGGGCTTGCGGTCCGTTGCGTGAGCTCGCAGAGGAGGGCGCGCTAATCATGATTTCAACAAGACGGTTCGATAAACAAGTCGCAGTCGTGACGGGAGGAGCGCAGGGGATCGGGCTGGCCACAGCCAAACGCATGGCGGAAGAGGGGGCGATCGTAATCGTCGCCGACCGGGCCGTTGAAGCTACCCAGGCTGCCGTCGAACGGCTGCAGGCCAGTGGCGCGAATGTCCACGCCGCCAACTTCGACCTAGAGACTTGCGAGGGGGCCGTCGAACTGTACCGGCTGGTTGCCGATCGCTTCGGAAGAATCGATGTGGCGGTTCACAACGTTGGTGGCACTATTTGGGCCAAACCCTACTGGGACTATACATCAGACGAGATCATAGCTGAAATAAACCGGTCATTGTGGCCGACTCTTTGGTCCTGCCACGCCGTTTTACCCTTTATGTTGGCAGCCGGGCGCGGTTCCATTGTCAACATCGGTTCTGTCGCCACGCGCGGCGTAAACCGGGTGCCTTATGCTGCGGCCAAGGGTGGGGTCGCTGCATTGACTGCCGCTTTATCGCTTGAACTGGAAACGAGCGGAGTTCGCATCAACTGCGTTGCGCCGGGCGGTGTCAATGTGACGCGGGTAACGCCACGCGATCCTGCTCCGATGACCGATGCTGTGAAATCAGGCTTTGTAAAGGTCATGGAGCAGACCGTGCGCGACACCCCAATGGCCCGCTTCGGCGAACCCGAGGAACTCGCCGCAGCAATTTGCTTTTTCGCCTCTGAGGAAGCGTCCTATATCACCGGGCAGACTCTATTCGTTGCAGGCGGAGGGATCGGATAAGAACCCTCAGCTTAGCCAAAAAATGGCTAAGCGGCCTGCTGGAGCAATTCGCGTAAAGACACGCCTGTATCGCCTAGCCGATCCGCGCCGGCGCTCAACCGACGTTCGACAAGTCGCTTGCCTATCCCCATATCAGCGGCCCTGTTGACGGTGAGGACGCCGTCAATGATTTTGTCTGACAGGAAGAAAGCAATGAAAGCGTTGCTTTCGATATCCCCGCGAACGACGATTTCTGCCTGCACCGGAATTTGTCCCGAAAACTGAATGTTCAAATCGAACTGATCGCTCCAATACCACATCGGCTTACAGTAAGCGACCTCATGGCCCAGCATAGCCAAGGCCGCAGCCTGAGCTTGGTCGGCCGCGTTCTGAAATGTTTCCTGCCGGAAGCGTCCGCCAAAAAAACCATCCTGCTCGGCCACATCACCTGCGGCAAATACCGCCGGATTACTGGTCTGGCATCGGCGATCGACAACGATCCCGTTGTTCACTGTCAAACCTGCGTCAATCGCAAGAGACGTTGCGGGAATGATCCCCACTCCGACAACGACAGCGTCGCAGGGGATGAGAGTGCCGTCGTCTATCTCGACAGCGGAGACACGCTCGTTCGCGAATTTGAATCCCGTTACGCCTCGGTTGAAATGAGTTTTGACGCCTCGCTTGCGGTGCTCATTGCCGAGCCACTGCCCGAACCGCTTGCCAAGCGCTCGCTCCATCGGCGCCGCCAACGGCTCAACTACGGTCACATCACAGCCCAGCTTGATCGCACTAGCGGCCACTTCAGCGCCAATCACGCCCATCCCCACGATGACGACCCGCGCCCCCGGCCGAAGATCGACGGCCATTCTGGCGGCGTCTTCACAAGTGCGCAGATAATGCACGTTGGAGCATTCAGCACCTGCTAAGTTGAGCTTGCGGGCGTGTCCACCGGTCGCTAGCAGTACCTTGTCAGCGATGACCATCTGCCCACCCGCCAGGCGCACTCCGCCCCCGGTCAAATCCAGTGATTCGACCCGTGTATTAAGCAGCAGATCGATCCTATTCTGGGCGTACCATTCTTCATCCTGCAGGAAAAAATTGGCTGGAGCTTGGGAAGTATTCCAAAGGAACTCCTTTGATAAAGGCGGCCGTTCGTAGGGCCTCAAAGGCTCCTCACCGATCAGCGATATCCGACCGTCAAATCCAGCCTGCCGCAGCGCCTCTGCCGCTCGCCCACCAGCGAGATTCGCACCTACTATCGCTACCGATCGCACTTGTTACCTCCCAGTTCGATGGACACATCCATACCCTAATAACTATTCTAATATGTATCTATCATTGCACATTATACAATTGGTTCAAGAAGCGTCAACAGCAGCATCAGTCGGGTCGGTGCATTTTCTCGAGCTTGAAGGCAAGTTGCCGACGGGTCAGCCCCAAATCTCTGGCCGCTTGAGCAACGTTGCCACCAGTGGCTTCAACTGCAGCCTGTACGATAACACGTTCTATCGACGCAAGCGTTTCACCCTTTTGACGCATCGAGCCAGCAATCTGCTCGATCGATAGTGTCTCTTCCTGCTGCGCATCCGCTCCGACGAGGTGGCCCTTCTCGTTCAAAGCAAGTCCGCTTTTGACGTGCAGCGGACCAGACCCGATGAAAATATGCCCCAAGTCAATAGCACCAGCTTCGTCGGCAAGGAGAACGGCGCGCTCTACCATTCTCTCCAATTCCCTCACATTTCCCGGATAATCATGCATCAGCAGCGCGTTAATCGAGCGCGCTGTGAAACCTTGAACCGCACGCCTGTGGCGCCTGGCATATTTGGCCCGGAAATGTTCCATCAAACGCGGAATATCTTCCCTGCGCTCCCGCAAGGGCGGAACACGTATCGGAAGCGTAGAAAGGCGGAAATACAGATCGGGCCGGAAGGCACCCGCAGCCATAGCAGCCTCTAGATCAATATTCGACGCGGCGATAAGGCGGACATTCACATGGATTGTCTTGGTGTCTCCTACCCGTTCGAATTCGCCCTCCTGAACTGCCCGCAAAACTTTGCTTTGGGCCAATGGCGAGAGCATCGAAATCTCGTCAAGAAACAGCGTGCCGCCGTTGGCGAGTTCGAAGCGCCCCAGCCGGTTGGCCACGGCTCCTGTAAAAGCCCCCTTGGCCACGCCAAATAGTTCCGCTTCGATCAAACCTTCAGGAATCGCAGCACAATTCAGAGCGACAAAAGGCGCATCTCGACGAAGGCTAAGTTGGTGGGCCATCTTGGCAAACACCTCCTTGCCGACGCCGGTTTCCCCCAGGAACAGCAGACTGGCGTCGGTTCCCGCCGCCCGCTCGATTAGATTACGTACTGCGTGAAAGCCCGCAGATACGCCGGCGACAAAGTCAGTTTCTGGGCATTGACCTCCAGCCGACACGAGCGGAACCGCGGCCCTTTCCGTATCCTCCAGGCCGGACCATTCGGATTCTGGTTTAGCATGGAGCACGCAGACCGGATCACCCATCCCCTGACACTCGATTTCGCGCATGATTATCGACTGTCCAGCAAATGTACTGGCAAACCCGCTGGCGAAACCGGTCTGCAACCAGCACACCGGATCGGCGCTGATCCCTTCGGTAGCAAGGTGGATTCCCGCCTCGATCGAATCGTGGACCAGGAAACGCCCTTCGAAATGGCCGCTTGCAAGGTCGCTGTCCAAAGTTTCGATTTCGGTCCAGCCGAACCCGGTCAACGCATGAGCCTGCGGACCCACTGAAAAGGCTTCGAGAAAATCACGGTTGGGCCGAAGATTTTTTGCCTCCACGGCACACCGCGCGCCTTCGGCGAAACCTAACTCCCAAAATAGCTGCCGCGCGCTGGCGAGACCCAACTGGACGACCATCGCGTTCCGCAACATGGTCAGCGCCGAGTTACTGAGCAAAACGCAACGTTCGCTGTCACGCCAGATGCGGCCCTGTTCGGGCGAGAACCGCAGTCGGCTTGTCAAATCGGCATATGTGGGGAGATGCTTCATGGCTCGTCATAACATATATGGCCACTGGCTGCCATAGAAGTCCCAGCATTCGACAAATATGTCGATATTTCGGGTGGCTGCGATACCCCATCTGCGCAATCTTCCTGGAAATACGCTGTTCCATGATTTGGCACGGTTCATGCTAGCAACACTTGGAACAGGCGTCGGAGCGCGCTGACCGCGAGAATCTGACGGCGGCCATTGGGAGAGGGAAGACAGAATGGATGTTTCCGGACTGGTCGATACGGCAACGGGCCGTCAATCGCGGGCGATATATTCGAGCGAGGAACTTTACCGGCAGGAGCTCGAACGCATCTTCGGGCGGTGCTGGCTGTTCCTCGTGCATACTAGCCAGATTCCTGAGGCTGGCGACTATTTCCGTACCTTTATGGGCGAGGACGATGTCATCGTCATTCGCCAGAAGGACGGAACGATCAAGGCCTTCCTGAACAGCTGCACGCATCGCGGCAACAGGATCTGCCGCTCCGACCGAGGAAACGCGAAGGCGTTTACCTGCAATTATCATGGCTGGTCGTTCGCACCGGACGGCTCGCTCAGCGCTGTACCGCTGGAGAAAGAAGCTTATTTCGGTGAGTTGGACCGCAGCAGGCTGGGCCTTGTTCCCGTGGCCCACGTTGCTGAGTATAAAGGCCTCGTCTTTGGCTGTTTCGATGCCGATCCGCCTTCACTCGAAGACTATCTTGGCGATGCAAAATTTTTCCTCGACGTCTGGCTCGATGCAATGCCGGGTGGAACGTCACTCGTCGGTGAAACCCAGAAGATGGTGCTCGCCAGTAATTGGAAGCTGCCAGTAGAGAATGTCTGTGGCGACGGCTATCATCTCGGCTGGGCGCACGCCGGGGCGATGAGGGCGGTGCAGTCTCTGGATCTTGCCGGTCTTAGCGTCGGCAATTCGAGCACGGATCTCGACGGCGGGCTTTCCGTTGCCGGGTTGAACGGCCACATGGCCCTGACCTCCCTCGACGGGGTTTCGGGCTATGCCTTCTACCCCAAACCAAAGCCAATGCTGGACTATCTTGAATTCAATCGTCCACAGGTGATCGAACGGCTGGGCAAGGTGCGCGGCGAGCAGCTCTGGGGTTCGCAGATCAATATCACGATCTTTCCCAACCTGCAGTTCCTGCCGGGCCTCAACTGGTTCCGGGTCTATCATCCCAAGGGTCCGGGCCAAATCGAGCAGTGGACCTGGGCTATGGTCGAAAACGACATGCCCGCCGAGATACAGGCGGCGATCCTGGACAATCAGTGCCTGACCTTCGGCCTGGCCGGCCTCTTCGACAACGACGATGGCGATAATCTTGCTGCCTGCACCGAACAGTCCCGTGGATGGCGCACAGCGCAAATGGACGTGTTCACCAACATGGCGCTAAACCGTTCAGGGCCGCGCGAAGGTTTCCCCGGCGACATCGCCGCCGGATTGGTGAGCGAGCACAACCAGCGTTATTTCTACCGCCGTTGGCAGGAACATATGCAGGCTGACAACTGGGCCGGTGTTCCCACCTACAACATCAATTCAGTGGTCGCCGAGGAGACAATCGATGCTTGAGTCGGGCGTCGCTCCGATGTCCACGGAGAGTGTCACCGGCCTGACTCAGCGCCTGTACCACGAAGCGCGTCTGCTCGACGCGGAGCGCTTCGAGGATTGGTTGGAATTCATGTGCAACGATGTGACTTATCGCATGGAGCTCAAGAGACGGCGGTTCCGGGCGGATCGTTCGCCGCCCGCGGCGGTTGGCGTCGGCGTCGTTTTCAACGAGAATCTTGCGCGGCTCAAGCTGAGGATCGATCGCCTGCGCTCCGGATTTGTATGGGCTGAGGATCCGCCAAATTTTGTGCGCCGCGTCGTTTCAAATGTTGAGGTCGAGCGCGCGGATGCCGAAAACGAGGCTATCGTGCACTCGGTGATCGTCATCCATCGCAACCGCATCGACGGCCTGACAAGGGTTCTTACTGCCGGGCGCTCCGATCGTTGGCGTATGCATGCCGATGGCTGGAAATTGGCGGCGCGCGAAATAGCACTTGATCACGCGGTACTGCCCGACAGCAACATCAACGTATTTTTCTAACATGTAATCATTGAGAGGAGAATGACATGCGCATTGAGCGGATCGGTCGTGAGCCGGAGTTTTCGCGTTACATGAATCTCAAGGAAGGCTGGCTCGATCGCAGGATCTTCAGTGATGCGGATATCTATGAAGAAGAGCTCTATCGTATCTTCGCACGGTCCTGGCTGTTCGTTGCCCATGAGAGTCAGTTGCCTAAGGCTGGCGATTTCCTGACAACCCACATGGGTGAGGATGGCGTAATCGTCGCGCGACAGCCCGACGGTTCGATCAGGGTGTTCTTGAATTCCTGTCCCCATCGCGGCAACAAAGTTTGCTTCGCCGATGCAGGTAACACCCGCCGCTTTGTGTGCAATTATCACGGCTGGGCGTTCGATACTGCTGGCGATCTGAAAGGCATGCATGAGGAATATTGTTACGACGACAACGATATTGATCGCCGTAAGAACGGGCTGAAGCAGGTTGCCAGGGTTGGCAGCTATAAGGGGTTGGTGTTTGCGACGTTCGCCGAGGACGGTCCTAGCCTAGATGCTTGGCTGGGCGACTTCCGCTGGTATCTGGACATGCTGCTCGACAACGAGGACGGCGGCACCGAACTGATCGGCGGCTGCATCAAGACAGTGATGAACGCCAACTGGAAGTTTGGCGTCGAAAATTTCATCGGCGACGCCTACCATGCTGGATGGACGCATGATTCAGGCTGCCGCTCGATGAACAACGGCGAGCCCTTTCCGCCGATCGATATGGAAAATTCCTACCATGCCAGCGTCAATGGCCATGGGTGGGAGTTTGGCACCGAAGGTGTGGGCGACCTGTTCCTGCTGGGCCGACCGAAAGTTCTCGAATATTATGAGAGAATTCGCCCGAAGATGGCCCAACGGCTTGGTGAAATGCGCTCAAAGATCTTCGGATCGGTCGCTTCTGCCTCGATCTTCCCCAACGTATCGTTCCTGCCAGGTATTTCGACCTTCCGGCAGTGGCAGCCCAAAGGCCCTATGGAATTCGAGCTTAAGACTTGGGTGATCGTCAACAAGACGATGCCTGATGATATCAAGGATGAAATCACAAAGGGGGTCATGCAAACCTTTGGCCCGGGAGGCACGTTCGAGATGGATGATGGTGAGAACTGGAGCAACTGCACCACCGTAAACCGTGGTGTAATCACGCGTCACGAACGCCTGCACTACCGTTGCGGTATTTCACGCCAGATCGACCATGATACGCTTCCGGGTATCGTTTACCGCGGGCAATATAACGATGCCAACCAGCGGGGCTTTTACCAGCGGTGGCTCGATATGATGGAGGCCGACAAGCTGGACACGATGCCCCAACGGCCGGAACCTCGCCTTTCCGGCGTTGGCGAGACACGCAATCTCCCCGGCCTGTTCGCGCTCTGAAAAGGATCACTGCAATGATACAGAATGCTACATTGGAACGTCCAACCACTGGACAGAGCGCCTCCGTTGAACAGACGCATAGTTTGACACAGACGCTATACCGCGAAGCGCGGATGCTCGACGAAGAAAATTACGTCGATTGGGTCAAGCTGCTGGCCGACGATTTGCTTTACCATATGCCTGGCATCGAGACTCGCTATCGCCGTGACAAAACAGACCAAGTCAAGGACTTGACCAGGATGGCCTATTATAATGATAATCTTACCGAAATTAAGAAACGTCTCTCTCGATTGGAAACAGGTACTGCCTGGTCCGAGGATCCCGCCACGCGTTATACTCACATCATTACAAACGTTGAGGTAGAACTGACCGCAATACCCGGCGAGTACCAGGTTTTCTCCAACTTCTATGCATATCGCAATCGTAATGAACGCGAGGAAGACTCGCTGATCGGCAACCGTATCGATATCTGGCGTGAAGTAGAAAATAGTTTTCAGTTAGTGATGCGTCGTATCATTCTAAAGCATAATGTTCTCCTCAGTAAAAATCTTAACATCTTTCTCTAATCAGCCTATAGCTTACGGTATTAAGCAAGCTGTGCTGGTCGCCGTTAACAAAATTGATGATGACGGGATGATTTCTGACCGCCCGATTCATTCCTTTGGTCTGAATTGTTTGCTGTCTTTCGGATGGAGAGATGAAATGGACGCACTGCGATATTATCTGGTGCCTATGGTTACACTCGCGGCCATCGCCGGATTTGTCCTTGGCGGGCCATTTGTGTGGCTCGGCATTGGTACATTCCCTGTGCTCATGCTGCTGGACATCGCCTTGCCTAGTGATCGCAAGATGCGCGTGCGCGGCATATCGGCCGCTGCGGATTTCGCTATCTACTTGCATTTTCCGCTGATGATTGCGCTCTATCTCGCTTTTGCCTACTCTGTTGAATCAGGCTCCAACCTAATTTGGGGGGCACCGAGTTCATCCTGGCAATTGGCTGGGTCGATCGCCAGCCTTGCCTGGCTATCCTCGGTTCCAACCTTGCCCGTGGCGCACGAACTCATGCACCGTCGGCACTGGTTCCCGCGCGCTCTCGCCAAGGGGCTTAGCGCCTTTTACGGCGACCCCAATCGCGATATCGCGCATATCGTCACCCATCACGTCCACCTAGACACGCAGAAGGATAGCGACACGCCGCCCAGAGGGCAGACGATCTACAGCTTCGTCCTTTCGGCGACGTGGGGTTCTTATCGTGATACTTGGGAAAAACAGGGCGAAATGCTCTCACGCATGGGCTATTCGACGTGGAGCTGGCGCAACGCGATGTGGCTACTCCCAATCCTGCTTGGCACAATTGTTGGCGGGGCAACCTTACTCGCGGGGCCTGTTGCTGGTATCGCCACTGCTGTCGCCATTTTTCTCGCCAAAATGTTGATCGAAGGCTTCAATTACTTCCAGCACTACGGGCTGATCCGGATTGAAGGCGAACCCATCGCCAAGCATCATGCCTGGAACCATCTGGGCATGATCTCCCGTCCGATCGGGGTGGAGATTACAAACCACATCAACCACCACCTCGATGGCCACACACCGTTCTACGAACTCCAACCCGAGTGCGACGCGCCGCAGATGCCGTCATTGTTCCTGTGTTTCCTCTGCGGGCTTGTCCCTCCGATCTGGCACCGGTTCATAGCCCAGCCGCGTCTGAAAGACTGGGATACAAGGTTCGCATCGCCCGGCGAGCGCAAGTTGGCAGATGCCGCGAATGCGCAGGCCGGCTGGCCGCAGTGGCTCGCCACTGCATGAAACAGTCCACCCCGCATGGAGACGTACGCGTTTGATTGTCTCTATGTGAACTGAGCGTCATCCTTATGGGATGACGCTCCCTTGTCTTCACCGCACCGCCCTCACTCAACATAGTAGATCCGCTTTATGTTTTCCTTCTTGAAGAAGCCCCAACCCAACAAGGTAATCTTTGCCTCGGAAGCCCGGACACTGCTGGTCGCTCGAGACAAGACGTTGCTCGAAGCCATGCTTACAGAGGGCTTGGCGATGCCTCATGATTGTAAAGTCGGGTCCTGCGGCACGTGCAAGTTCAAGCTTCTTGACGGCAAAATAAGGGAGCTCAGTCCTTCGGCGCTGGCTCTGGAACGTGATGAGTTGCTCGCTGGATACAGGCTAGCCTGTCAAGCGATACCCCGGTCAGACTTGACGATTGCACTCGACGCGCCACTGACGGTCCAGCAAACCGTGGACGACTATCGCGCAACAATCGTGTCAGTTCCTCGGCTTTGCCCTGACATTATCAATCTTACGGTCGAGCTGGACCGGCCGCTTTCCTTCGTCCCTGGTCAGTATGCAGATATTGGTGCGCCGGGTGTGGATGGTCTACGAAGCTATTCGTTCGCTTTCGCTCCCATAGCAGGCTCGACCCGGAACTTGCAATTCCACGTCCGCCATGTCCCGGGCGGCGCGTTCACGGACTGGCTGTTCGCAGATGATCGGGTCGGGGCTTCTTTGACGTTGAGAGCACCCTATGGCGCGTTCCACCTGAAGCAAAGCGCAGCGCCCATTCTGTGCATTGCAGGCGGCAGCGGCCTTGCGCCTATCATCTCCATATTACAGGAAGCACTTGCGCTGGGGGCGACGCGGCCGGTAACGCTTCTTTATGGCGCAAGAACCCGGACCAACCTTTATTGTCTTGATGAAATCGGGAGACTCAAGGCCACCTGGAGGGGGCCATTCGATTTCATCCCGGTGCTTTCTGACGAGGCGGCCGATAGCCCTTGGCAGGGCGCCAGAGGTCCGGTGACCCAGCAGATTGCTGAACTGCCAATTGAGATGCGGTATGAGGCCTATCTTTGCGGACCGCCCGCCATGGTTGACCTCGCGGAAGCAGAATTACTCGAGGCCGGGTTAGCTCCCGATGCGATCTCCGCAGACCGTTTCGTGGACCGCAGCGACGTACGTTAGCCGACATGGTAGGGACCGCTCTCAAGCCCCCTGTCGATCGCGGCTATGGCAGAGGGTGACATCGAAACAAATCAGTTATCGACCCGGATCATCTTTCCAGCCAATTCCTGGACATCCACTTTTTGAGTGTTATCGAGCAGTACGGCAACACGGTTCATAGTAGCAATAACGGACGTATATTGACCGTGGGCATAAAAAGCGTCGATTGGATAAACCACCGTCTTATCGACCGGCGCCCGATGGTAGCTCAGCTGGCCAATCCCATAAATCGCAAGCCCTCCAGCTTCGGCATGCGCCATCATTCGTTCCGCACGATCTCTCGTCAGATTGCCGCCGAATTCCACGAGTTGAGGGGGAGATACCGTTGGGCCTAGATGGGTCGGCTTCCACCTAGCAGCGCCCATGACTCCCGAAATGATGAGAAGATCAGAAAATTGAAATCTCTCAGCCATGGCCGTTTCCCTCCGATGTGCTTGCTATTAACGGCCTTAGGCCAGTTGTATGC
This sequence comes from uncultured Sphingobium sp., assembly GCA_964562225.1. Classification (GTDB taxonomy): domain Bacteria; phylum Pseudomonadota; class Alphaproteobacteria; order Sphingomonadales; family Sphingomonadaceae; genus Sphingobium. The sequence continues at coordinate 32,092 of CAZLSU010000005.1, read as the reverse complement.
TGTTCAACCTTGAGGGCGCTTACCGATGCCGATGCCGCCATCGCTAAGCAGCACCGTTCCGGTCACGTATGAAGAGTCCCGCCGCGAGGCCAAGAGGGCGTACAGACCTGCGTGATCGGCAGGCTCCGCGATCCGCCCAAGCGGGGTCATTTCGGATATCAGGACGTCAAGCCCCGGCATCTGTTCCATTTTCGTGTCTGAAAAACCTCCGGTCATCGCACCGCTGAGCGGGGTGCGTGTCCCGCCCGGCGCAACACCGTTGACCCTGATGTCGGGCGTTAGTTCCCAAGCCAGTTGCTTGACCAGGCCAAGAACGGCGTGTTTCGACGCAACGTACAACGTGCCTCCCCCACCGGTATAGTAGCTCGAAGTCGAGGCGGTGAAAATGATGCTGCCCTTAACCTTCCTGAGTTCAGGAATGGCCGCCCGGGCACCTAGAAAATAGCCTTTCAGATTTACATCAAAGATTTCATCAAAGACCTTAGCAAGCTGTTCGGGCTCCTGCTGCTCTAGCGGCACCATAAAATCCCAGATCCCAACATTTCCGACAAAGACATCAAGCTTTCCGAATGCCCTGACAGTTTCCGCCACGGCGCGGGCATTGTCCGCATAGGACCGCACGTCTCCCACCACCACCACAACCTTGTCGCCGTGGCGCGAACGCACGAGTTTGGCCTGGTCTTCACCCCTGACGAGGACACCTACCCTGGCGCCCTCCTCTATATATCGGGCGACGACCGCTGCCCCGATCCCAGTTGCGCCACCGGTCAGCAACGCCACCTGTCCATCAAGTCTTGCAGACAATGCCTTCTCCTCCACCATTTACGTGTCGATCGGTCAGAAATTACTGATCGAACATACCAGTGCGACCTTCCTGCAGGTTAACCACGACCGATTTGGTCTGGGTGTAATGATTGAGTACTTCATGACTGAATTCACGACCGAAACCACTCTGTTTGTAGCCGCCCAGCGGCATATTTGCCTTAAGATTGTAATAGCGGTTGATCCACACTGTGCCGGTTTCGAGCTTACGCGCCAGGCGGTGCGCACGCATAATGTCGCGGGTCCAGATGCCGCCAGCGAGGCCATAGTTCGTATCGTTGGCCACCTTCATCATCTCCTCCTCGTCTTTCCAACTGATGACACTGGTGACGGGGCCGAAAATCTCCTCGCGCGCGATGCGCATCGAGTTGTTGACGTTGGTAAAGACCGTAGGCATGATGAAATGCCCATCTGCAAGGCTGGCATTACGGGTTCCGCCAGTCAAAATGGTAGCACCTTCTTCAGTCGCCATATTGAGATAGCTCTCGACCTTGTCCATCTGCATCTTCGATGCCTGCGCGCCGAGTTGCGTCGCGAAATCAAGCGGATCGCCCTGACGAATGCCTTCTAGTGCCACCTTGAACTTGGCCAGGAACTCTTCCTGGATCGTTTCGTGCAGGAAGAGACGCGAACCCGCCAGGCAAACCTCCCCCTTGTTCAGCACGGTGGACATCGTCGCGCTTTCGACCGCAGCATCGATATCGGCATCGGCACAGACGATGTGAGCGGACTTGCCGCCCAATTCCAGCGTCTGCGGGATAATATTGATCGAAGCATACTGCATGATCCGGCGGGCCGTTCCCACCGAACCGGTGAACGCCACCTTACGGACGTCCTCGTGAGTGACAAGCGCCTCGCCAACGTCAGCGCCGTAACCGGTGACCACGTTGATAACGCCCGGCGGCAGAAGATCGGCCATTTCCACGAAGAATTCGATCACTGACAGGCATACCGTCTCTGCAGGTTTGAGCACTACCGTGTTACCCGAAGCAAGGGCGGGGGCAATCTTGCACGCCATCATAAGCATCGGCACGTTCCAGGGGATGATCTGAGCACAGACCCCCAGCGGCTCGCGATGAACGATGCCCACGGCGTCAGGATAATCCATGGTCTGTCCATGAAGGCCATAGGCCGCTCCGGCGAACAGTTCAAATTGGCCGATAGCCTGCGGCATGTCAAAATACATCGATTCGCGGATAGGCTTGCCGTTGTTCAGCGTTTCGAGCGTTGCGTAATGCTGATGCCGTGCCTTAAGCCGCCGGGCGACCTCTATCAGAATATCCTGACGCTCAGCGGGCGAGCTTTCCGACCACTTAGGGAAAGCGCCTTTAGCGGCAGCAACTGCGCGTTCGACATCCTTTGCATTGCCGGCCTGGATCTTGGTAAGGATCTGTCCGGTTGCAGGGTTGACTAGGTCAATTGTCTTACCGCTGTCGCCGGCGATCCACTCTCCCCCGATAAAGTGGCCATATTCACTCTTGATTCCGTAGTCGTTTGTGTCGCTCTTCAACTGGGTAGCCATCGCAACTCTCCTTAGAATTTATCCAACTTCGATCAAAAGGTCACTCGCCGGAAACAATCGGCAAGCAAGAGCAAAGCCCGCTTCCCGTTCTGCCTCGGAGACTCTCGCCGTACTCATCTTATCGGTTCGGTAATCGCCATCGACGACCCTGATGCGGCAAATACCACAGCCGCCACCCCGGCAACCTACTCCTATGTCATTCTCTCCGCATCGCTCCATCGCGATTAGAACCCGTTCGTCCGCCGCACAACGGAAGTGCGCTCCGCCCACTATACGAATCTCATAGGGTTCAGGCATCACGCAATGCCGCTTCCGCGGCCTTCGCTGCAAATGATAGCCCACCCACCGCAAAATGTTCCGCTTGCATCTCCCGCAAGATAATCCGCACAGATTCACGGGGCGCAGCAATGGAACTTATCGCTGCCTCGGTAAGTGCGTGAATCAGTCGCTCCTTGTCCTCAGCCGATCGCCCTTCGAGCAGATTTACTTCGATGATCGGCATTTACGCCTCCACCCGGAACATAACAGAACCAAGCCCTTGAATTGTCGTGCGTACAGTCTGGCCCGGCGCGAGCGTTGGGGCGGCGGTAATCCCGCCTGCCATGACAATATCACCTGCCGAAATCCCTTCCCCGCCTTCGGCGACGAGCCGCGCTGCTGCAACGAGCGATCGAAGGGGGTGACCCAGGATGGCGGCGGTCGAACCGACCTCTATCACCTGTCCGTTTATCTCGACTATCACACCCAGATTCGAGAAATCCTTGGTCGGATCATTCCACGGCCCGATTACGAGGCCGGAGGACGAGGTGTTGTCGGCAATCACGTCGGAAAGCGCGAACTTGAAGTTTTCGTAGCGGCTGTCGATGATCTCCATTGCAGGTGCGATGGCTTCGACCGCTGCGAGCGCTTGAGCGGCAGTGACCCGGCCGCAGAGCGGTGCCTTCATCAGGAAGGCCACTTCCGGTTCAACCCGAGGATGAACGAAGCGTGCGCGCGACATCGCCGCACCTTCCTCGATCAGCATCGCATCGGTCAAACGGCCCCAGGCTACTTCGTTGACACCGACCTGCAGCATCTTGGCCCTGCTGGTGAGCCCCATCTTGACGCCGATCCGGCGTTCGCCGCGCGCCAAGCGACGATCAACCGAGAGCTTCTGGACCTGATACGCATCAGCCACACTCAGATTCGGATCGCTGGACGTTAACTGTGGTGTAGCGTGGGCACCCAACGCCGCACCATCCAAAGTTTCCGCATATCGTGCAAGTTTATCCATGGCCATCTACCTATGCCGCTCGCGCGGAAACGAGATCGAGCGCGACATCGACGATCATGTCTTCCTGCCCGCCGACCATGCGCCGCTTGCCCAGTTCGATCAGGATCTCGCGGGTATCGAGACCATATTGCCCGGCCGCTTTTTCGGCGTGGCGTAGGAAGCTTGAATAGACGCCGGCGTAACCGAGGCTGAGCGTTTCGCGATCGACCCGGACCGGGCGATCCTGCAACGGGCGGATAATGTCTTCGGCCGCGTCCATCAGCGCCATGACATCGCATCCATGATTCCAGCCCTTGCGGTCAGCGGCGGCAATGAACACCTCAAGCGGCGCGTTGCCGGCCCCCGCTCCCATACCGGCGAGACTAGCGTCAATCCGTACTGCTCCTTCCTGGGCGGCAACGATTGAATTTGCGACACCTAATGAAAGATTGTGATGGGCATGCATACCACGCTGGGTCGTCGGCTTGAGCACGCGATCGTACGCGCGCAACCGATCGCGCACGCCGTCCATGTCGAGCGCACCACCACTGTCCGTCACATAGACGCAGTGCGCGCCATAACTTTCCATCAGCAGTGCTTGCTGGGCCAAAGCTTCGGCGTCTATCATATGGCTCATCATGAGAAAGCCCGAGACGTCCATGCCGAGATCTCGAGCAATGCCGATATGCTGCTTGGCAACGTCCGCTTCGGTGCAATGGGTAGCAACCCGCACAGAGCGAACGCCCAATGTATAAGCGCGACGGAGTTCTTCGACCGTGCCTATGCCCGGCACAAGCAGCGTGGTCAGCACAGCCCGTTTGATCACGTCGGCTGCCGCCTCGATCCATTCCCAATCAGTGTGGGCACCAAACCCATAGTTGAACGAGGTGCCATTGAGGCCATCGCCGTGCGATACTTCGATAGCATCGACACCAGCATCGTCAAGGACCTTGGCGATCGTGCGGACGCTATCGGTGCCGTACATATGAAGTATGGCGTGCATGCCGTCACGAAGGGTGACGTCCTGTATGTAAAGCTTGTCGGTTTCGGGATCGAAAGTCATGCTGCCGCCTTCTCAAGGTGTTTCTGGGCAAGCCGTTCACCGGCTGCCTTGGCAGCGGCGGTCATGATGTCGAGGTTACCCGAATATTTGGGCAGGTAATCGCCCGCACCCTCGACTTCGAGAAAAACGCTGGTCTTCAGACCAGCGAACTCGCCATAGCCGGGAATTTTCAGCGGCTGATTAGAGCCGAACCGCTCGAACTGCACTTCCTGCTTGAGACGATAGCCGGGAACATAGGACTGAACGGTCGCCACCATGTCCTGCACAGACTGGCGGATCTTGTCCTCATCGACTTGATCAGTCAGCGTGAAGATCGTGTCGCGCATGATCATCGGCGGTTCGGCGGGATTGAGAATGATAATCGCACGCCCGCGGCTCGCACCGCCGACGACTTCGATCGCCTTCGCCGTTGTGCGGGTAAATTCGTCGATATTGGCTCGCGTACCCGGTCCCGCCGAGCGCGACGAAACCGATGCGACAATCTCAGCATAATGAACTGGGCTCACGCGCGACACCGCCGCGACGATCGGGATAGTCGCCTGGCCTCCGCAGGTAACCATGTTCACGTTGCGAACATGGTCATCCAGCGCGCTATCGACCGGTGGCACGAAAAACGGCCCCAGCGCAGCAGGTGTAAGGTCGACGACCAGCTTGCCGTCCTTTTGCAGGGCGGCGTCGTGCTCCTTGTGAGCGTAAGCCGAGGTAGCATCAAAGACGATGCCAATTTCTGGATAGACTGGAAGCTTGCGTAGCCCCTCGATGCCATCGTGCGTAGTCGTCACTCCTCGCTCGCGGGCCATAGCGAGACCCTCTGAAGCCGGGTCGATGCCAACCACTACGGCGAGTTCGAGCCTGTCCGAACCTTTCAGCAACTTGATCATCAGATCAGTACCAATATTTCCCGAGCCGATGATCGCACACTTCATCTTTGCCATATGCTTGTTTCTCTTCCAATCTTCAGACGGCGTCGGCGGCGAAGGCCGCCCGTACCGTCCCGACTCCGTTAATTCTTGCTTCCACAACATCGCCGCGGCTCACCCCCGCCATGGGCCCGAGTGCGCCCGACAGGATCACGTCGCCTTCGAGCAACGGACGCCCGACGCGCGCCATGACCCGCGCCAGCCACAACGATGCGGTGATCGGGCTGCCCAGGCAGGCGATGCCTGCCCCGACTGAAACAGGCTCACTCTTGATCTCCATGACCATTCCGCACTCGCGCAAGTCGAGCGCCTCGAGTTTGCGCGGGACGGCTCCCAGCACAAACAGGCCGCTGGAGGCATTATCGGCCACAGTATCCCAGATGCGAATGTCCCAGTTGGCTACACGGCTATCGACGATCTCGATCGCCGGCACGACATATTCCACCGCTCGGATCATTTCGGCAGTCGTAAGGTCCGGATAGAGAAGGTCGCGGCCGATGACGATGGCGATCTCCGCCTCAACCTTGGGTTGAATGACCTGATTAAGTGAGATCGGTATGCCCTCGGGAACGTCCATATCGGCAAACAGCATACCGTAATCGGGCTGATCGACACCAAGCTGCCTTTGGACCGCAAGCGAAGTAAGGCCGATCTTGCGGCCAACCAGCCTTCGACCGCTGTCGAGATAGTGTCGCGTATTGACCTCCTGCACGGCATAGGCCGCATCAACGCCACCGGCCGATATGAGATCGCGTACCGGCGTCACGGGCGTTCCGCTTATCGCTGCGCCGCGCAACAATTCGGCGGCTTGTTGAATGACCTGAGGGTCTATCGTGCTTTCCATGTTCATGATCTCAAAGCTTCAGGCAGATATTTGCGGTTTCAGTGTAGAATTCGAGGCTATGGACGCCCCCCTCCCGGCCGATCCCGGATTGACCCGATCCGCCAAATGCCGTGCGCAAATCGCGCAGGAACCAGCAGTTGACCCAGCACACGCCCACGCGCATGGTCGCAGCCACTCGGTGCGCGCGCGAGACATTCTCGGTCCATACCGTCGCGCACAGACCATAAGCGGTGTCGTTGGCCAGTGCGGTGACCTCATCCTCCGTGTCGAACGGAATAACCCCGCAGCATGGTCCGAAGATTTCTTCGCGCATCACGGTGCTGTCGTGCGCAAGGCCGGTCCATAATGTTGGCTCGATATAGAAGCCGTCCGCGTGCTCTCCATCGATCTTGGGGATCCCGCCGCCGACCACGACCGTTGCCCCTTCTTCTATCGCTTTCGCGAAATAGTTTAGGACCTTGTCTCGGTGCTCCGCGCTGATCAGCGGGCCAAGATAGGCCGGATCGCCGATGGCGCCGGGTCTAAACGCCTCTGCGGCCCGCGCCATCCGCCGGACAAATTCGTCGTATAGCGGACGTTCGACATAGACCCTCTCCGTGCCGAGGCAGACCTGGCCGGTGTTGAGGAAGACCGAGCGCGAAAGTCCCTCGATTGCCTTGTCGAGATCGGCGTCGGCAAAGACGATCGCCGCATTCTTGCCGCCGAGCTCGAAAGAAACGTCCCGGACACCAACGGCGGCCTTCTGCATGATCGCCTGGCCAGTTCCGGTCTCGCCGGTGAAGGTAATTGCGTCGACGTCCTTGTGTGAAGTCAGATATTCTCCAGCCGAACCCGCGCCGAAACCATGGACGACATTGAACACACCCTCGGGCATCCCGACTGCATTCATCACTTCGCCCAAGAGGGTCGCGGTCCTGGGCGTCTCTTCCGACGGCTTGACCACCACCGTATTACCGCAGGCCAGAGCGGGTCCGACCTTCCATGTCATCAGCAGCAATGGAAAATTCCACGGGCATATCACCGCGATCACGCCCTTGGGCTTGCGCACGGCATAGTTGATCGCCTGCCCGCCATCAGGCGTTGGCGTGTTAAAGGATTCAGTTGGCATGGTCGCTACGACATCGGCGAACATGCGAAAATTCGCGGCGCCGCGAGGAATGTCGATGTGCGAGGCAATGTGACGCGGTTTGCCCGTGTCGGCTACCTCGGCCTCGAGAAAGTCGTCCGAACGACGCTCGATCTCCGTGGCTACGGCACTAATCAGCTTAAGCCGTTCGGCCGTCGTCATACTGCCCCACGGACCATTGAGCGCTGCCTTTGCCGCCGCGACAGCGTCGGCCACGTCAGCTTCGCTCGCTTCATGAACCGTGCCAATCTCCCGACCAGTCGCCGGATTGACGTTGACAAACGTCTTGCCATCCCCGCCCTCGCGATATGAACCCGCGATGAAATTAAGAATGGTGTCGGTCACGGATCTAGACATATTGCTGTTCATCTGCTTACTTCGTTCCATCTTATTTGCGCGCGCAGACCGTTTAATGCTGTCGCCCGCCGATCGCTGACAAGCCGGCGTTCGCACATGCAATATCGAGTTCTTCAGACCCACCCGAGACGCCGATTGCGCCGACGAATTCGCCGTCGATTACGATCGGCAGTCCTCCGCCGAACATTACAATTCCCGGTTGAATCGCCAGACCGGTGCTCAGAGCTGGATTGCCCGCTACCATCTGGTACACTTCAAGGGTCGAAACCCTGAAGCTGGCAGCGGTATAAGCCTTATCCTGGGCGATCTGCGACGAGGGGAATGGTGCGCCGCTCGCGCGCAGCATTGCCACCAAATCGCCCCCTCCCCCGATGACTGCGGCAACGACCGCGCAGCCGGCTTCCTGCCCCTTGGCAACCGAAGCCGAAACCGCTTGAGCGGCAAGGGCGTGTCCGATTGTCCGGATGGTCACCAGGCCGTCCATGGTCAGGTATTGACCGTCATGAAGCGGTCGTTCAGTGCCTTTTCATAATAGAAGATCGCCTTGCCGGCATTCTCGGCCTGCCACATGCGGCGTGGGTTGTCCGGATAGTAGAAATAACCGCCGCTGAACGTCTCGTTGCGATTGCCGGACGGGTCGAAGAAATAGATCGTCTGGCCGCGGGTGATACCATGGCGCGTCGGCCCGATATCGAGCGAGATATCGTAACGGCTGATAATGTCAGCTGCGTGCCCGACGTCATGCCAGGATTCAAGGCAGAAAGAGGTGTGGTGAATACGGCCGTCTTCCGGATATCCCAGAAAAGCGACGTCGTGGGCCTTGTTGCTGCACGACAGGAATATTCCGAGCCGTTGACCGGAGGCTTCGTCGACCAATTCCTCGGTTACTGAGAAGTCCAGAACTTCGACGAAAATCTTGGCGCTTGCTGAAATGTCCACGCCGTTGAGTGCGCAATGATCAAAACGCGTCGCGCGCATTCCTCGCGGTTCGGCAATCCAGACATCGGGATTTCGGACTGCAGGTCCGGTTTCGGACAGCTCCATTTCCGCAAAAAGGTCGAACATATGTCCGGTTGGCGTATTGAAACGGATCTTCCGCCCAACCCCGGGTTCCTCACCGGCCGGAATGACATCGACATGCACGCCCGCATCGAGCAGGCGCTCGGCAAAATGATCCAGGTCCGAATCCTTCGCGACCTTGAACCCCATTCTGTCCAGACCGGCCGAATCCGCCTCGCGCAGGATAATGCTGTGGCGGTCAAACTCATCGAAAGCCTGGAAAAAGGCGCGACCGCCTTCAACGCTGACGAGATTGAGACCGATCCGGTCGCGATAATGAAGGATGGACTCTTCAAGGTCCAGAACCCGCAACTGCACATATCCAGGGCGAAGTACACCGGTCAAAGCCATTCTAGTTCTCCTAGTCCAATCAGGCCTTCAGGCCGTTGATGAAAAATTCAGACACAATTCGATTGAAACTGGCCATCCGTTCGATCTGGACCCAATGGCCGCACTCGCCAAACACCTGCAAGTCGGCGCGGGGCAGCAGATTTGCCATGCGCACACTCGAGTCCAACGGAATGACCTGATCGAAACGACCGTGCAGGATCAGTGTCTCATGCTTCAACGCGGCAATATCTTCTTCGCGGCTTGCCAACATCGCTACATTGCGCTGACGGTCTTCGCCGCCAAAGGTCGCGTGATAGGGCTCATGCGCGTCCGGTCGCGCGCTCGCTTCGTACCGGGACTGGATCAGGTCTTCCGTCAGCCTGCTCTGATCCCAAGCCAGAAACTTTAGAGAAGAGCGCATGGCCTCTACCGATGGTTCATAGCCCCAGACTTGATCCAGTGCCGGTGTGATCGGAAAATTAATGCCCGCCGGCCCCATTAGCACAGCCCGTTCCACGCGATCTGGATGAGCGATCATGAAAGCGAGGGTAATACCGCCGCCGAACGAGTTGCCAACCATTGACACCTTGTCGATACCCATTTCGTCAAGCAAGGTGACTAACTGGCTGACCCAGACCTGCTTGTCTTCGATCCTGCCCTTGGAATCGGAATAGCCGAACCCGAACATATCCGGTGCGATAACGCGGAAACGCTTGGCAAGTTCAGGCATGTTTAGCCGCCAATTAGCCCAAGCGGTTACTCCGGGACCGGATCCGTGGATCAGCAGAACCGGAGCGCCCTCTCCCACATCATGATAGTTGGTTACACTACCATCGACAACCAGCGACGTGCCGATCTCGGGGCGCGCGACATCTTTCATTACGGCCACCTTAGCTCTCCCAATCTATCATTTTCTGCACTCCTGCGCCGCTATTTTCTGTCGCTAAAATGGACAATGCATTGCTTAGAACGCTTCAAACGACTTACTCATTATTGCACTAAAGAGAACGCATTTGCAAATGGGGAATGCATGTCGCGGATTATGTGCCTGCGAGACGCATTTTGCGAAGGCTCAGGCCAATCCCTCAGCTTTGAACGCGGCCCCCACTGCGGGACGCTGACCGATCTTGCCGGAATAAGCGCCAAGCGCGGGATAGCCGGACATATCGATCCCCACATATCGCGTCCATCCCAGCATCACGAACAGGTAAATATCCGCAACGCTGAACGCATTGCCGGCGTAATAATCTCGACCGGTTAGCTCCTTTTCGAGCAGAGAAAGGTGATTCTGGACCGATACTGCTGCTGCCGCCTTGAGATCGTCAGACGTTCCGGGAGCAAATAGGGGCACAAAGGCCTTGTGGAATTCAGAGCTTAGGAAGTTGAGACGGCTCAAAAACTGATAGCGCTCAAGGCTCCCCTCGCTTGGTGCCAGCCCAGATAACGGACTCTGATCAGCGACATAAAGCAAAATAGCCGGATTTTCCGTCAAAATTTGGCCACTGTCCAAGACAAGGGCCGGGACTTTCCCGGAGGAATTGACCATTAAAAAATTGTCGCCTGCCTCGGTCTTGCGGGTGGCGAGATCGACCTTTACCGCTTCAAAATCCGCACCAATTTCGAGAAGGGCAATATGTGGAGCGAGCGAGCAGGCACCCGGGCTGATGAACAACTGCATTGTGGTTCTCCTCTTGCATCTTTCAGTAAAAACGACCGCAGAAAAATCTCTACTGTCAGATCGGCGTCGCCAGCAGGGTGGCAATGCGATGGGTATCGTAGACGCATGTTCGGCTCATAAGCATTGCAGCGCCGTCCTCAACAAGAAACCGATCAACATACTTCCCCGCGTTGTAAATGCGCGTCTCACCGTCGTTACGGGTTTGCAGCACGGCATAGCTCGCCTCAGCAGTAACCACGTGAGCATCGACCGCCGTTAGGACCGCTCGCGAGATCAAGTGGCGACTGAAGTGTTCAGGAAAGACGTTGGCTCGACGCAACGCGACCACGCGGTCGGCGAGCATGCCTTTGCTGTCGCAATACATGACCGCAGCCGGAAAGCCGTTGTCCACGTTCTCGCGGGCTATCACTTGATATAAACAGTCATCCACGAAGAACTCCGGCCACTCTTCGAGCCGTCCGTCATCCAAGCAAAGACCATAAGCAGCGTTCAAAGAATCGACAAGACCCTGTAGAACGGGATCAACCAGGCTCACGCGAGCACCTCCGCGGTCGAAGGGGCTAGAGCATCGTCCATCAGCTCCAGATATCCTTTCCAGAACCCGCGTACGGCGTTCTCATCCATGCCCATCGGCGCGTAGTATCCGCGCACGTCATCCCCGCCCATTTCGATGAAGTTGTATTTGCCTTCCGCTCCAACGGTACCTTGCTGGCACAGTTCAACCGCCTCGCCGTCTTCCATCGAGATCAGCCCGGAAGGTCCCACCAAATTCAGGTTGCGCAGCCGGTGTCTGGTCGTTTCCTCATCGTCATCGGCGTAACCAAAATAGGTCCAGACCAGTTCGGTTTTGTCAACGCTATGTGTCACGATCTGTCGCGTCGCCAGCGTGTTTTGGATCTGCTGCAGCACAACGGATGGAAACAGCGACTGGATATGCAGCCCGATATCATCTGCAATCTCCGGCCGGAACTGGAGTAGACTTTCATCCTGCAATTTCGTGGCCCCCTGCATCTCCCGATTGGCCTCGTCACCAAATGACGTATAATCGATGTCACCCTTAGGCTTTGAGACGGTAAAGACGTTATGGAAGCCTTGCTCGGCAAGCTCCCCGGCGCTGTCCTGGCTTTGGCGATAGATGCCGAAGGTTGGATAGAACAGGTGCAGCAAGGCACCATGATAGCTATCCCGACTGTTTTCGGAATAGAGCTTCCAGTTGCCGGACATGTACTGACGTGCATAGCCCAGCACTTTGACTGGACGATGGAAAACCCTATCAATATATTTGCGCATCACAGGACCCAAGAAATCCTCAAGCGGCTCCATCTCCAACGAAAACGTTCCGAACACCATCCCCTTGTAGCTTTCAACCCGTAGCGTTTCGAGCGAGTGATTGGCCGGGTCGAAATCCTTGTCATACCCCCCGACGCCCTTCATGCCACGCCGGAACGGCACGCCAACCAGCTTACCTTCGGCATCGTATGCCCACTGGTGATATACACAGACGAACGCGCCATCTGCCTGGTTGCCGCGTAGCGACCGGCACACCGTTGCTCCTTTGTGTGCGCATCGGTTAACCCAGGCATGAATCTGGCCCTCTCGTCCACGCACCAAAACCACGGGTGTTTCGCCGACATGCGTCGCTCGAAAATCCCCAGCATTGGGGACTTCCGCATCGAGCCCCAGGTAGCACCAGGTTCGACCTTTGAAGACGTTTCGCTGCTCAGCGGCGAAGACGTCCGGCTCGTGGTATACCCTGTAGTCGATCGCCGTCGGAGTGGATCGTTCGGCCTCTACCCGTCCGATGGAATTCATTTCGTTTCTCCTCCAAAGCCCTGTCCCGATGCGAGTTGTCCGCAGATGCGCATCGCGCTGAGCATCATTGAAGAGTCCGCCTTGCCAGTGCCGACGATGTCATAGGCAGTGCCATGGGCAACCGACATGTGGAGATAGGGCGGCCCCATCATGATCACGCAGTTGCCGGAAAATCCCCACGTCTTGACGGCAATATGCCCCTGGTCGTGGAACATGGCCAAAACCATGTCGTAGCGACCCTCTATACACTGGCGGAAGACCGAGTCCGGTGCGACGGGTCCTTCAACGGCGATCCCCATGGCCTTCGCCTGCTCGACACCCGGCGCAATGGAGAGCCGCTCTTCGTCGCCCATGGCATGGGGATTGAGCCCGGCAACCACAATCCTCGGGTGGGTAATGCCCCAGGACCGCATGGCGTCGTTGACCTGCCCGATAGCCCTAGCCACCAAGTCAGCCGTTATGACGTCGATCACTTGGCGTAGGGGCATATGATCAGTCAAATGCGCGACTCGTAAAGGTCCGGTCAAAAGAACAAGATAGCTCTCACCAGGTGTGGGGCTGATGACTTTGTCCAGCTTCCCTGCCATCTTGAGAGAGCCGGTACTGATCGGACCCATGATCGTCGCCGCGAAGGACCCGTCTCGCGCTAGCGCGTCCAGTTGATCGAGCCATTCCGCGGTGGCGTGACCCGCGGCCTCGGTATCTTCGCCCAGCGCTAGAAACCCAACGGGCAAGGCCCCGGTATCAATCACGTCGATAACGCCCCGATCGTCGCTTGGCATCTCGAACGATCTCATGATACGAACGCGCGCTTTCACGCCTGTGAAGTCGACAGCCCGCTCTACGGCAGCGGCCGATCCGACAAGAACAGGGACCGATTCGTCGTGAACGAGACCGCTTGCAAGGGCCTTGACTACAACCTCCGGACCGATACCCGCTGGGTCACCTATCAGCGTACCAACAACCGGCCTAGGGCCTGACGAGACCATCAGTCGGTTAGATGCTGTAGACATCGAGCATGGTCTTCGCGACGTCGTTGATAACAATCGTCTTCTTGCGCCTGATTACGAAGGAATTGCCTGCCGGAGAGAGATCATAGTGCGCGGTTCCGCTGTAGACGGTAACATCCCCTTCAAGCACCGATGTCACGGACCATGACGTGCGCGCATGCAACGCTTCGTCCGTGTCCTCCAGAGATAGCAGGCTAAATATATGCTGTGTACGAGGAGGAGGCGTACTAGCCGAAGACCGACCAGTCCGGATGCGAAAGATCCTATCTTCCAGCCCGCCCCGATTATGGTAATAAATCAGGGAAATTTCACGTTGCGGATCGACCGTCAGGCGTTCGCGGTCATCCCAGGCAGGCACCCAATATTCAGCGTCCTCGGCATAGAGTGCGAGCCAAGAATCCCAGTCTTTTTCATCGAGCGCTTGAGCCTCCCGGCCCAAAAAACGGCAAACCGTTACCCATCTTGCATCTACGTCCGTCAAGAAATCAATTCCTTGTCCCCAAAAGCCATTAGTTCAGCGCTTTCACGATCAATCGCCAAGTGCATCCGGTTCACCCACTCATCGTGAATCGCCACGTAAAGGCCTTCGTCAGCCACGGCGGGACTGCTAAGAACTGCGTCTACGCCCAACCCTACACCGAATTGGCCGGCTCCCCGTTCCCACCTTGGGGCACCGCGCGACATGTCGTTCATCCGGCCTTCTCCGGCAGCAAAAGCGATCTGGCAATTATTAAACTCAGTTAGATCGTCAGGCGTGGCCATGCCGCTAGCGTTAAAGAAGTCTTCATACTGGCGAATCCGCAAAGCACGGGCTTTGGCACTTTCGCCAACGGGCGCAATGCAATATGTCGTAACTTCGGTTTCATCGACGGACACAGGTTGAATGATCCTGATTTGACTACTGGTCTGGTCCATCAGAAACACATTAGGAAACAGTTGCAGATTGCGGATGCGCTTGTTCATCCATAATGCTTTCTCATCGCCATGACTGGCAGTGAGCCACTCAAGCGCCTCAAAGTTAGGCCGGTCGCTGAAATTCGCGTAGTCAGCCCATAATACAGTATGGCCATTCTTGAAAGAAAACGAGCCGCCATCCTGCCGATTGAAATTCGCGAAGTCGATAGCTTTTGTATCGTTCTTCGATTCACCTAGGACACGCCTTTGAACGGTCATGAAGTAGTTCGCGTGTACCGTGCTGACGTGGTACCCATCCAGCCCATTCTCAACCTGCATTTTCCAGTTACCCCGATAACGGTAACGCGTTGCGCCAGGAATTACCTCCAGTTCGCCGTTCTTTGATTGGTCGACCAGCAGATCAATGAAGGCTTTAGAACCGGATAAATAATCCTCAAGCGGTAAGACGTCTTCGGTAAGGCTGGCGAAGATGAAGCCGCGATAGCTTTCGACGCGCGCAATTTGCGGTAAGCCGAAATCGGCTTTGTTGAAGGCGGGAGCATAGCCGCCAGCCGCTTCTTCCGTTACATCCAGAAGGTCCCCTGCAGACGAATATGTCCATCCGTGGAACGGGCACATGAAAACCTTCTTGCTGCCAGCCTTCTCCCGACATACCCGTGCCCCCCTATGCGCGCAGGCATTAATCATGCCGCGGATAACACCCGCCCTGTCGCGCGAGATGATGATGGGCACCCGCCCGATTTTCGTCGTGACGAAATCGTGCGGCTTGGCGACCTGACTCTCGTGCGCAACGAATACCCAGTTGCGTTCGAAGACATACTTAAGCTCAAGCTCGAAAATATCGGGGTCAGTAAAAGCTGCGCGATCAACCTGATATATACCACGCGCCGGATCCTTGGACAGCCAGGATTGCAGACGCCCCCGAAGGACTTGCAGATCTTGTATACGGCCCGCCAGATCTTCCATAGCATTCATGTTTGATCTCTCCCGCACTTATTGATCCTCAGTCAGCCGCCGATAATGACGATCCCAAACTGCCAAGCCACGATTTCCCAAAATCCACCGGAAAAACAGGGAACGCGCACGTCGTGCTAAGGAACGACTCGAAACCCGGACTTGCATTGAGCCTAGTACACGGATAATTTTTGTCGTGCAATGTATTGCACACTATGAAATATGGGGCTAGACGCTTTCATGCAACCGTGCTCCATTGCGAGACTGCCTGCCTCTTTCTCGAAAAAGAGCGTCCGGAACAAAGATTAAGGGGAGAAGCTGCCAATGCCATCGGTCACAGAGCTAGGATATCTCGGCCTTTCGGTGACAAATCTTGCTGCGTGGCGGACCTACGCAGCCGAGGTTGCCGGGATGGAAGTCGTCGATGACGGAGAGGGCGATCGCATCTACCTCCGGATGGACGCGTGGCACCATCGCATTGTGCTACACGCGGGCGAGGTCGACGACCTCGCCTACCTCGGATGGCGGGTTGGCGATCCAGTCGAGTTTGAGGCTATGGTTGGCAAGTTATCGGCTGCGGGTATCGCAGTTACCGTTGCGAGCGATGCCGAAGCGCGTGAGCGCCGCGTCCTGGCGCTGGCAAAACTCGTGGATCCAGGCGGTAACCCAACCGAAATCTTTTACGGTCCTCAAGTGGATGCTCATAAACCTTTCCACCCCGGTCGGGCAATGTTCGGGCGCTTCTTGACCGGTTCGGAGGGCCTCGGCCATTGTATATTGCGCCAAGATGATGTCGCCGCAGCAGCCAGCTTTTATGGTTTGCTGGGCCTGCGCGGTTCGGTCGAATACCATCTGCATCTGCCCAACGGCATGGTTGCGTCGCCCTACTTCATGCATTGTAATGATCGCCAGCATTCGATCGCCTTCGGCCTCGGCCCGATGGAAAAGCGCATCAATCACCTGATGTTTGAATATACCCATCTCGACGACGTAGGTCTTGCACACGATATCGTGCGGGAGCGGCAAATCGATGTTGCGCTACAGCTCGGTAAGCATGCTAACGACCAAGCTCTTACGTTCTATTGCGCCAATCCTTCAGGGTGGTTGTGGGAGTTTGGATGGGGTGCCCGCAAAGCCCCCAAACAGCAGGAATTCTACACCCGCGATATTTTCGGTCACGGAAATGAAGCTCAGGGATATGGTATGGATGTTCCTCTCATGTAAGAGGGCTTGAGATCGGCTGTCAAACTAGAATGCAAGAGGATTACATAGCACGATGTCAAATAAGGTACGCCTTTGCCCGGTTGCCGATGTGAAGGAGGGCGAGCCCGTAGGCGTGTTCCTCGAGCACTTGCCAGCACTGGCTGTCTACTACGTCAGCGGGGATATATATGTTACCGATAATATGTGTACCCATGGAAACGCAATGCTGACCGACGGATACCAGGATGGAGGTATCATTGAATGTCCGTTTCATGGCGGCTCGTTCGATATTGCCACCGGTGCAGCCAAGGCATTTCCCTGCCAAGTACCGATCAAGACCTACACCGTGGCAATCGACGAGGGCTGGGTTTGGATCGACAAGCCGGGGGAGCCAAGCTGAAAATGACCAGCGCGACATTTGATCGACTTCGGCTGCAGCAATTAGCGAGCGACCTAAACGCAACCCATGCTGAATTTATTGATGAAGATCGGCTGGAGGAATGGACCGAACTCTTTGTATCAAATTGCACCTACAGGGTCATAGCGCGTGAAAACTTTGACCGCAATTTGACGTTAGCCGCGATATTCTGCGACAGCAGGGGCATGCTGCTTGACCGCATCGTGTCACTGCGCAAGGCGAATATCTTTCCCGTTCACAACTACCGCCATATTCTTGGTCCAACACGCATCGTTTCGGAACGGGGATTAACGGTTACCGCACAAACCAATTACGTCGTTCTTATGACGCGAACCGACGGGCACACGACAATATACAATTCTGGAAAGTATATTGACGAGATAGAATGCGACGAAGACCAATCGCGTTTTATTTCAAAGATCGCTGTATTCGATACCAATGTCATGGACACGATGATGGTTCGTCCAATCTGACGCTTTTTTTGGGAGTTTAGCCATGGTAGAAACAGCGCTTAAAGACAAAGTGGCTTCGGAAACGACGGGCACAGCTGGCTACCGTGTTCCTTATCGGGTATTCACTGATCCGGCCTATTACCGGCGCGAACAAGAGCAAATCTTCCAGGGTGAGACCTGGTCGTTCGTCGCTCTGGAAGCAGAGGTGCCTGAGGCGGGTGACTTTAAGTCCACGTTCATCGGTGAAACGCCGGTGATAGTAACCCGCGCAAGCGACGGCCGAGTTCATGTTATGGTGAACCGCTGCGCCCACCGCGGTGCAATGGTCTGCCGTGAGGTTCGCGGCAACCGGCCCAACCTTGAATGCGTGTATCATCAGTGGGCCTACGATTTGGAAGGTAATCTCGTCGGGGTTCCGTTCCGCCGCGGGCTCAAGGGTCAAGGCGGCATGCCAAGCGACTTCGACATGAAGCAGCATGGTCTTAAGAAGTTGCGCGCTGGCTCGGTAGATGGCCTTGTGTTTGCAACTTTTTCAGAGACTGTTGAACCTCTAACGGACTTCTTAGGTCCGATTGTGGTCGAGCAAATCGCGCGCATCATGTGCAAGCCAATCAAGGTTCTTGGAGATCAACGGCAGAAGGTTCACGGCAACTGGAAGCTTTATGCGGAAAACACCCGCGACCCCTATCATGCGAGCTTGCTCCATCTGTTCCATAATACTTTTGGGCTCTACCGCTCTACGCAGACTGGCAAGAGTGTCATGGACGCGAGCAAGCGCCATTCGCTGCTTTACTCGATTGCCGCGAGTAACGACGATGCGTCAGACAAAAAGGCCTATGGCGACTCACGAACTTTCGATACCGAGTTCAAGCTTCAGGATATGTCGCTCCTGAAGGGTCGGCAGGAATTCGATGACGGAGTTTCCCTCGTCATCCTCGCCGTGTTCCCAAACCTGGTTCTCCAGCAGATTCAGAACACGCTGGCGGTCCGGCAAATTGTGACGCAGGGCACCGATGCGTTTGAACTTGTCTGGACCCATTTCGGGTACGCGGACGATGACGCCGAAATGCAATCGATCCGGCAAAAACAGGCGAATCTGATCGGGCCTGCCGGGCTGATCTCGATGGAAGATGGCGAAGCGGTCGAGATCGTGCAGCGATCCATTATTGGCGAGAATGACGCGACATCCTACATCGCCATGGGTGGCGGTAGCCCGGATGACGCCGATCATCTGGTCACCGAGGGCGCAATTATCGGATTTTGGCACAACTATGAAAAGCTGGTTGGATACGAGTTCAATTCATGACCAAAACGATCGATTTCTATTTCGATTTTATTAGTCCCTTTAGCTATCTTGCGCAGCTAAAGCTTCCAGACTTGGCACGCAGGACAGGTTGCACGCTCGAATATTGGCCGATTGACATTCCAGAAGCGAAAATTGCTGCCGGCAATTATGGGCCGTCCAACCGGGAAGTGGTGCCGAAGATCAAGGTCATGATGGCCGATCTGCAGCGGTGGGCAATCAAATATGCAGCGCCATTGAAGTTCCCCGCCAGTTTCGCCTGTGCGGACTGGAATTGCGCGGTGCTCTACGCTCGCAGCCAAGGTAAGGCCGAGGCATTTGTAACGGCAGCGTACCATCAGATCTGGGGGCTTGGCATCGATCCAGGCAATTCCAGTGAGCTGCGTCGTTGCGCCCACGACGTAGGGCTTGATGCTGATGCATTGTTACAGTTTGTTAATTCGTCCATTGGCCAGAACGAATTTCGTAAAGTGCGGAGTCAAGCTTACCAGAGGGGTGTGTTTGGCGCACCGCTAATGTTTGTCGATGAACAAATATTTTGGGGCAACGATCGGCTCGATTTTCTTGAATCCTACTTGATCAATAGCCGATAGTCTATTTTGATTTGGAATCGTGTTTATGTTGATCGAAGAACAAACAGAGCCGTCGGTTGACTCTATGGCCGCTAATCTGATCTTTGGAGAGTTTTCTGCATGGGCGCACAATATTGCAGCGAGAAATGGCGATTGCCATGCTGACTTCGCAAGGCTCGACAAATGTGACGCTATTGTTCCCGATCAGGAACTGGCATCAAGGGATTCATCTATCGGTGGCACTGTTCAAGTCTTTGAGCAACGCTCATTAACCCAGATCTTCAAGCAGTCTTTCGGAAGGCTAATAACCTCGTTCAAAGATCGGCCTTATAAATAAAATCGTTCATGGACATGCCATTTAGTCAATTTTCCAGACGGAAGAATTGTTACTCGTTGTATCTAGGTTGTTTCACTTGATAAACTCTTACTTTAAGTACTTATAATAATAATATAACGGATAAATGTGGTGGAAATTTCACTTTTATTTTATCAGGGAGAGAAAAATGAACACTATTATGCGCATTGCTAAGAAGCGGGCATTCTTTTTGGCGGGCAGCAGCTTAGCGATTGGATATATAGTAGCATCGTCGACCTCGGCCTGGGCCCAGGATGCGGCAGTTCCCCAAGCCGCTACTGAGCAGAGCAGGGGAGGTCTCGACGATATTGTCGTAACCGCACGCAAACGCGAGGAGAATGCGCAGGACACGCCAATTGCCATCACGGCAATGAGCGGCAGTATGATTGCAGACCGACAGATCGCTAACGTAGCGCAGGTCGCATCCTACGCACCAAACGTCAATATTCAGCCGGTAGGCAATATCTCTGGGTCTAGCGCGTCACTCACAGCCTTCATCCGCGGTGTCGGTCAAACCGATTTTAATATCACAGTAGATCCTGGCGTCGGAATCTACGTCGACGGTGTTTATGTGGCGCGTTCGGTCGGCGGTCTGCTCGACATGGCCGATATCGGCAGTGTGCAGATTTTGCGTGGGCCGCAAGGCACCCTGTTCGGCAAAAACACGATCGGCGGCGCAATTATTGTCAACAGCAAACAGCCGACCGACACATTCGAGTTGCAGCTCGAGGCCACAACCGGGCGGTTTAATCGTGCCGACGTCAAGGGCATCATCAACATACCCATCAGTGATACGCTCGCTATGCGAGCGGTCGCCTCATACGAAACACGCGACGGTTACCAGCGCCGCTTATTCGATGGCGGTCGGCAAGGCGACAAGGACAGCTTTTCAGGACGTGTGACGTTTAAGTGGCAGCCGAGTGATGTTTTTACCGCAACCCTTGCGGGCGACGTGAATATACGGCGCGAAGCTCAGGCTGCTATCTCGCTCATCCAGAACGTCGATTCTCCCGACCTGCTCCAGATCGTCGACATCAACGGACGGCAGATGGCATTTCCGAGTTCGAATTTCGGATATAACAAACTCGGCGGCGGTGCTGGGCAATGCGGTGCGCCCGGTGAACTAGCACCGGTCAACAACCCCAACTGCGTCTCGTCCCGTTGGGTTACAGGCGACATTGACACCACATGGGCGGGAGGCCCCAACCGATCCGACTTCGACCTCTGGGGAACGAACCTGACGCTGGAATATGAAATGGGTGATGTAACGCTCAAGTCGATTAGCGCATACCGCGACCAGAAGTCGGTTATCGAATATGACTTCGACGCTACGCCTCATGAGGTTCTACAGCTTACGAACAACATTAAGCTTTGGCAGGCTTCACAGGAACTTCAGTTGATTGGAAAGGTCCTGGACGATCGATTGAAGTTTACATTTGGTGCCTTCTACCTGAAAGAAAAGGGGCAGGATATCGAGCCATTGCGTTTTGGCTTTGCCAATTTCCTCAGCGGCGGCAAGATAAACAATGATAGCTATGCGGCCTATTTTCAGGCGACCTTTGACGTAACCGATCGCCTGTCGATAACGCCAGGTATTCGCTATACCGATGAGGCGAAGCGCTTCGATCCTTCCGCGCAGGTCATATACCGTGATTATACGCAAGGCGTACTTCCGCCGTATCCGGATGGCGTATTCATACAGTATAGTCGTTGCCTCGTCGGGCAATCGGTACCGCAGCTTCTGCCAAACGGGTTCCCTGACCCGGCGTGCGTGCCCACGGCAGTCAATCCTGGCGGGAATCATACTCTTCCGGCTGTGGAAGTCTCCGCGAAGGCAAAGGAATGGACGCCAGCTGTATCAGCTAACTATAAGTTCACCGACGACGTCATGGGCTATGCTTCCTATTCGAAGGGTTTTAAGAATGGCGGTTTCAGTCAGCGCATCTTCCCGGCTGAACAGGTCACTCCGTCGTTCACGCCGGAATTCGTTACGTCCTACGAAATCGGTTTAAAGACCGAGTTGTTCGATAGGCGCCTGCGTCTGAACGTGGCCCTGTTCCAGTCCGATTATTCCGACATTCAGATCGTCGTGAACGAGGGGATTGCGCCTAAGGTGCGCAATGGTGGCAAGGGACGGATCAAGGGCTTCGAAATCGAAGGGCAGGCCGCTCCGACCGACTGGTTGCGGATTGATTATGGTTTAGGTTACCTCGATGCGAAATATCGATCGGTGGATCCTTCGGCGTTCCCTGTCAATCTCGACTCGAAATTCGCCTTTGTGCCGAAATGGACGACGACAGTCGCGGCTAATGTTACAGCGTTTGACAATGAAAAGGGTAAGCTGACCATCCGCGGCGACTGGTATTATCAGAGCAGCACGTTCAAGGACGCCGTCAATAGTCCACAGCTTTTTCAATCCGCTTACAGCGTATTTGGCGCGAACGCGTCCTATACATTACCTGGAGATCACTTCACAGTAACTGCGGGCGTTACCAATCTGACAGACAAGCGCTACATCCAGGGTGGTTACGTCGATCTGAATGTCGGTGGCGTCGCAGAGGCAACCTATTCTCGTCCGCGGGAATGGTTTCTTAAAGTCGGATATACCTATTGATACTGCAAACCAGGGGCGGCGCCGGTCGTCGCCCTTGGGGTTGAAACATTCAGGTGAGGTAATATTTATGACTGTAGCGGTCTGCCCTTTTTATAGAGTTCTGAAACCATTATATTTGCAGGTTGCTTCCCTGTGAAACGTATTGTGGTCGCCATAACCGGAGCGACAGGTGCGATATATGGGCAGCGTCTATTATCAATGCTGAGAGATCATGGAGGCTGGGAAACCCATCTCATCATGTCGAAAGCCGCCTTGCTTAACATCCGCGAGGAACTTGTTGACGGTCGTCAGCAGATTGAGGATGCCGCCGATGTGCTTCACAGCATTCGCAATGTTGGCGCAAGCATCGCGAGCGGTTCTTTCCTGTGCGAGGGTATGGTGATCGCTCCATGTTCGATGAGGACGCTCGCCGCGGTTGCCAACGGGCTATCCGACAATTTGATCACACGCGCTGCTGACGTCATGCTCAAGGAAAGGCGCAGATTGGTGATGATGACGCGTGAAACACCGCTAAACCTCGCACACCTGCGCAACATGATCGCATGCACTGAAATGGGAGCGGTGATTTTTCCTCCGGTTCCTGCATTTTATAGTCGCCCCATCAACCTGTGCGACATCGTCGATCATAGCTGTATGCGGGTGCTCGATCAGTTTGGCGTACATGGTAACATACAGGATCGCTGGCAGGGTCTTACCGGCGAACGCGCCGAAACTTCGACCCCACTCCAACCCGAAAGGCAGTGATGATGGATTGGATGATCAGACGTAGGGATGTGTTAGGGGCCTGCGCGGCCGGAGCTGCAGCGACAGGCTTGGGAAGCTTTCTTCTCAGAATGCCAAGAGCGCACCATGGCGTCACGTTGGTTGAGGAAAGCGCCGTCCCCGAAAGCCGCCAGTTCGCCTCCGCGTTGGCTGTTGGCGGATCAGTAGATAAAGTAATCCGTATCGACCGCTCGCTCAACGGGTTGCTCGAAGAGCTCGAAGCGCCAGTAGGCATGATTGTTGGGCTAACCTCTGACCCCGCCGCGATGATCGCCGGCATGGTGTTGAGCCATCGTGGCGCTTATTCGCGTCTTCTTTGGCAACATCATTATACAGACAGTAGGTGGGTTCATCGGACCGTGGGCGAAGCTCGCCTCCTCGAGGCCGCCGCGCACGACTGGCCAGTGGCGGTCGCGCAAAAGTTGCGTGACGCCGTTGATGGCAAATCTGAGCCATCGGCGAACATCTGCACATCAGCCGAGTGCTCGCTGCCCGACAGCAGCCCGGGTATGCTGACTTCGTGGGTTTATGAATTGGAAGGACACCGGCCATGAGCCCTATTGTTCCCCAGGGAATTGCACCTGCCGACTTCGAAAAGGCGCTTGACGAGCTCGTCGGGGTGGTAGGCAAAGCGTGGGTGTTCATTGATGAACAACCTCTTTCGAGTTATCGCGACGCTTATTCGCCACTAGCCGATGATGCCATGCTGCCGTCCGCAGCGGTTGCACCCGACGGGGTCGAACAGATTCAGAAGATCCTGGCGATCGCCAACGCATACAAAATCCCGCTCTGGACGATCGGCACCGGTCGAAATCTTGCCTATGGCGGCCCTGCCCCCCGCAAGTCCGGCTACGTCATCCTCGACCTGCGACGCATGAACAGAATTCTCGAAGTCAACGAAAAATACGGTTACGCTCTTGTCGAACCGGGTGTATCGTACATGCAGTTATACCGGCACCTGCGCGCAATTGGCAGTAAGTTGTGGGTTGATCCAGCTGCACCGGCATGGGGCGGCGTGATGGGCAACGCGCTGGAGCATGGGGCAGGCTATACGCCTTATGGCGACCATTTCATCATGCAGTGCGGCATGGAAGTGGTGCTCGCTGACGGCGACGTGATACGGACCGGCCAGGGGGCTCTTGCAGGCTCGAAACATTGGCAGGCGACCAAGCACGCCTCTGGGCCTCAGTTCGACGGCATGTTCACCCAATCAAATTTCGGCGTAGTTACCAAAATGGGCATCTGGCTGATGCCTGAACCCCCCGGCTACAAACCTTTCATGATAACTTACCAGCGGGAAGAGGACCTCGAGGCTATCTTCGAGATCACGCGCCCGCTCAAGGTTAATCAGATAATCCCCAACGCCGCTGTCGCAGTTGATCTTTTGTGGGAAGCGTCTGCCAAGACGACGCGTCGTCATTACTTCGACGGCAAGGGCCCCCTGCCACCTTCAATCCGCACTCGGATCGCCTCGGACCTGCATTTGGGGATGTGGAATTATTATGGGGCGCTGTATGGACCACTTCCTGTGATCGCGAACAACTGGAAGATCGTCGAGGACGCGCTGATGAGCATCCCGGGGGCCAAATTGTATCTCAACCGTGAGAACGACCCGGCCTGGGACTACCGCGTGCGACTGATGCGCGGCGAGCCAAATATGACTGAATTTAGCATCATGAACTGGGTTGGTGGCGGCGGGCATATTAACTTCTCACCGATATCCGCGCCAAGTGGCTCGGAAGCTCTTGCGCAATATAATCTCATCAAGCGGCGCTGCCATGACCATGGGTTCGATTATATCGGCGAGTTTCTCGTCGGTTGGCGCGACATGCATCACATCCTGATGATCATGTACGACCGGGCTGATGAGGCTATGCGCAAAGGTGCCTACGATCTGTTTGGTTTGCTGGTCAATGAGGCGGCGGAAGGTGGCTTTGGAGAGTACCGCACCCACCTCGCTTTCATGGATCAGATCGCCAAGACCTATAAGCATAATGACGGCGCGCTGTGGGACGTTCACCATCGCATCAAGGATGTAATGGACCCAAATGGCATCCTCTCACCGGGCAAGCAGGGCATCTGGCCCAAAGCGATGCGCGCGCTGTCATGATCGAAGCCGCGGGTTCCGCGCCCAAATCAAGGATCGAAGAACAATGAAGAATTTGGACCACTGGATCGGCGGAGCCCCGGTCGCGCCGGGTGGCAACGCCTACTTCAACGATCTCAACCCGATCGACGACAGTGTATATGCAAGAGTAGCGGCTGGCACTGTCGACGATGTCGACCGCGCGGTACAGGCAGGAACTGTTGCATTTCGCCTCCACCGTGATCTGCCGGCCGCAGTTCGCGAAGGCTGGATGGTCAAGGCAGCAGAGATACTGGAAAGGGATATCGCCAAGTTCCAGGACGTACTGATCGACGAGGTCGGCTCGCCTGTCGCCAAGGCAGGGTTTGAGACCCGATTTGGTATCGGTTTTTTGCGCGCAGCCGCAGGCGTTCCTCGCCGCATCCGAGGCGAAACAATCCCGTCCGACACCCCAGGTCGTTTCAGCATGAGCTTGCGCCTGCCCGTGGGCGTCGTCGCAGGCATAACCCCGTTCAACGTGCCTCTCATCAAGGGTATAAAGCAGTCGGCCATGGCGCTGGCGACCGGCAACGCTTTCGTACTGCTTCCTTCGGAAGCTGCGCCGCGCCTTGCCGATCTACTCGCCGGGCTGTGGCGTGAGGCGGGCGTACCCGATGGCTTGTTCAACATCGTCTACGGAAATGGCGCGGAGATCGGAGATGCTCTTACCGGCCACGCCAATGTTGCCGCGATAACATTCACCGGTTCGTCCCGCGTGGGCAAGCACATTGCCGAAATCGCAGCGAGGAACCTTAAGAAATATACGCTTGAACTGGGTGGCAAGAGCCCCCTGATCGTCTGTGCCGACGCCGATCTGGACAAAGCTGTTAGCGCAGCGCTGTTCAGTATTTTTATGTATCAAGGTCAGGTATGTATGGGCGCTTCTCGTATTTACGTTGAACGCCCCGTATTCGAAGCTTTTGCCAAAGCCTTCGCCGCCGCAGCCACTGGCGCCAGAACGGGCGACCTTCGCGATCCAACCACCATGTTAGGGCCGATCATTTCCAGCCGCCAGCGTGATCGTGTGCGCAGCCATGTCGATGATGCCCGCGCCAAGGGCGCTGAAGTGCTCGCCGGCGGTGAATGGAATGGCAACTGCTGCGCTGCCACGGTGCTCCGCGGCGTTACTGCTGATATGACCGTGTTTGCAGAAGAAACCTTTGGGCCTGTCACGTCGCTCTATCCGTTCGATACGCTCGAAGAAGCGATCAAACTGGCCAACGACACCGACTATGGCCTCTCTGCGGCGATATTCACGCGCGACCTCGACAAAGCCTTGCGCTTTGCCAGGGAAGCCGAGAGCGGAATGGTGCACATCAACGCCCCAACCCTGTACGATGAACCGCATGTTCCATTCGGGGGAACCAAAGCTTCCGGGTTCGGACGGGAGGGAACCGAAGCAGATCTTGAGATCATGACCGAGTGGAAATGGGTAACAATCCAATCTGCAACGGCCATTGCCAGCAGCCACTGAACGGCAGCGGAAGGAACGGGACATGAACGATTTGGCCGATAGGGCGCGCGGCATTTCCTCTTTGCGCGATTTTCTGGAACTGCTTAAAGATGCAGGCCAAGCGATCACCTGGAGTGATCGGGTGATGCCGGAACCAGACCTGCGAAACATCGCTGTTGCAGCTTCGCGCGATGCCAGCGGCGCGCCTGCCATCATATTCGACAACATTGCGGGCTATCCTGGCAAGCGGACCGTGGTCGGCGTACACGGTTCGTGGGACAATATCGCGCTACTGTTAGGGCGTCCGAAAGGCACGACGATACGCGAACTCTTTTTTGAGATAGCCGGTCGGTGGGGCGACGCCGAGGCGCAGATCAGCTTTGTTCCGGAGGAGCAAGCTCCGGTCCACGAGTGTCGGGTAGAAAGCGGAATTAATCTCTACGATATTCTGCCAGTATACCGTATCAATGAATATGATGGCGGCTTTTACCTCGGAAAGGCATCAGTCGCATCGCGCGATCCGGAAGATCCCGACAATTTTGGCAAACAGAATGTCGGCATCTACCGGCTGCAGCTGCAAGGCCCGGATTGCTTCAGCCTAATGACCATTCCGTCGCACGACATGGGTCGGCAGATCATGGCCGCTGAACGTACCGGTCTGCCGCTCAAAATTGCGGTAATGCTCGGTAATCACCCGGGCCTTGCCGTCTTCGCAGCCACTCCCATAGGTTATGAGGAATCCGAATACTCCTACGCATCCGCGATGATGGGTGCGCCGATCAGACTGACCAAGTCGGGAAACGGTGTCGATATTCTCGCGGACAGCGAAATCGTTATAGAAGCTGAAATGCAATTGGGCGAACGAGTCTTGGAAGGACCATTCGGCGAATTCCCTGGCTCCTATAGCGGCGTCCGGAAGGCGCCACTCTTCAAAGTCACCGCTGTCTCACATCGTCGAGACCCGATCTTCGAAAATATCTACATCGGTCGTGGATGGACCGAACATGATACGCTCATCGGGCTGCACACGTCGGCGCCGATTTACGCACAGTTGCGCAAGGACTTTCCAGAAGTAACCGCAGTCAATGCGCTCTACCAACATGGGTTGACAGGAATTATTTCTGTCAAGAACCGGATGGCTGGTTTTGCCAAGACCGTTGCCCTACGCGCGCTGAGCACCCCTCACGGTGTGATGTACCTCAAGAATCTGATCATGGTCGATGCCGATGTCGATCCCTTTGACCTAAATCAGGTCATGTGGGCGCTTTCAACCCGCACCCGCGCCGACGATATCATCGTGCTGCCGAACATGCCGGCCGTGCCGATCGATCCGTCGGCGGTCGTTCCGGGCAAGGGCCATCGCCTGATCATCGACGCGACAAGCTATCTGCGTCCCGACCCCATTGGCGAAGCGCATCTTGTCAACCCGCCAACCGGCCTGGAAATCGATGCCCTGAGCAAAGCGATCCGGGTACTTCAGCAAGGAGTTGCACAATGAGCGATATGCTGTGTCCACGCTGTTCGAGAGCTAACGCGATAGTAGACTATCAAGGGCGGCAGGACGACACCGTCGTTTGGACGATCTTTCGCTGTATTACATGCTGTTTCTCATGGCGCGACAGCGAGCCCGCTAGCACCATTGGGGTTGGTGCGCGTTCCGCGGACTTCGCTGTCGATGCGGCGAATCTAGATCGCTATCCCAAGATTCTTCAACAAGTTGGCAAGTGAGGAAGACACGATGACAGATCAAGCCCGCCAGAAGGCTGCGCTTGCAGCGCTCGAAGCCGTCTTGGGTACCGCAGCGGTAGAACGATCTGCAAAAATACTGTCTCGTTACGCTACAGCGCTTGCGACTCCAATCGGTGTCGTGATGCCTAGCGATGTGGGACAGCTGACGGCGGCACTTGCCACAGCAAAAAAGGCCGGTGCTGTGCTGCAGCCCGTCTGTAATGGTGCGCACGGACTTGAAAAAGTTGGCCTGGATCAGGTCATAGTGCTTGATTTGCAGCGCATGAACCGAGTCCTCGAGGTGAATGAGTCACTGGCGTATTGCCTGGTGGAACCCGGCGTCACCTTTCGCGAGCTTGACGCCTATATCAAAGGCAAGGGAATTAAGCTGTGGATCGATTTTACCGGCAATCCCGACGCGAGCGTGGCTGCCAGCTTCGTTAGCCGTAGCGCAGGGTACACGCCCTATTCTGATCATTTCCTGATGCAGTGCGGACTTGAGGTCATGCTTGCCGATGGCAAGATCGTTCGCACCGGCATGGGTGCCATGCCCAAGAGCACCTGCTGGCAGCTGTTCAAGTTCGGCTACGGCCCTTGGATTGACGGACTGTTCACGCAATCTGATTTTGCCGTGCCGACCAAGGTTGGGACCTGGTTGATGCCAGTACCGCCAGCGTCCAAGACATTCATGGTCACTGTCTCCGACGAGGAAGGGCTAGCGCCGATGTTTGACGTGCTCGGACCGCTCAAGCTCAACATGGTCGTCGCCAATGGCGTAGCCGTAGGTAATGCCTTGCATGAAGCCGCTTTGCTCGGCAGAAAGCGTCGCGACTTTGCCGGTCAGGGTCCCATGGCGGCAAGTGCCGTCAAGGCGGCCGGCCAGTTGATGGGGCTAGGATACTGGAACCTCTATGGCGCGCTTTACGGTTTGCCGGACAACGTTTCGCTTCTGTGGGATAGCGTAAAGAGTGCCTTTGGTTCAGTTCCTGGAGCGAAAGTCATTGCAAACGGAGAGGGTGTCGATCCCAGGCTTTGGTCATGGAGGATGGGCACGATGACCGGTGCTGTGGCAAGCCCACCCACGCAGGTCGCGGGATGGAGCGGCGGCCAAGCGCTCACAGTGAATCCGGTGAGCCCGGTCGATGGGGAAGAAGTCATGCGGCTCTACGCGCTTTCACGTGACGCCTGCGCGCAACACGGTTTCGACCTCCTCAGCGAAACTGTTGCCATCTGGCGGTCCGCCAATCACCGCCAGTTTCTACCTTCCGCTGGCGGGGACAAAAATAGTGTTGAGCGCAGTCGCCAATGTGCCGAAGCTTTAATTGCGATGCAGGCGACCGCCGGGTTTGGTCAAGTGTTCACCGAACCGGGTCTGCGTGCAACCGTCGACAAGACGTTCGCTGAGGGTGGACTATCGATACTGCACGATAAGGTTAAGAAGGCTCTCGACCCCACGGGGCTATTTGCATCCGCCTGATTTGGAGGGCGATCAATCGAGTTGGAGGCATAATGAAAATAGTCTTTGCCATGTCGCTTCTAGTTACGCTGAGCGGCTGCATCGCCGAAGCGAAAGATCAGAAGGCTGACGGCGCGGAAAACTATGCGTTGATGTGCGCCGGATGCCACGATCCTGGCCCAGGACACCCGGCAACCATGTTACTTCAGCAAGCAGGGCGACCAGTGCCAGCACTGATCGGTCGGAAAGATCTTGAGCTTGAATATTTGCGCGCGGTTGTGCGGCAGGGATTAATCGAGATGCCGCCATTTCGTCCAACGGAATTAAGCGAAGCCGAAATTGATGAAATTTATGCTCACATCATGCGCGGAAAGCCCTCAAAACCAGCCACTGCGATTCAGACGACGAAAGAGCCGTAAGAGAGAGAGATTCTATGCAGGACCATAGTTTTCCCAAAGTCGGTAGCTCTAACGGGTGCCGAGATGTCGATCCTCATCTGGTGCGGCAGATGCAAGCGATGGTAACCCATCTCACCGATGAGGCGCTCAACGCGCAGTTCGGCATAAGTTACAATACGTGGCGTAAGCTGATAGCTGGAAAGCCGGTGCGTGCATCGCTCCTCGCTCGGTTGGAGGCGCGCCTAGCGTCGCTCGGAGCAAAAATTGTGCGAGAGAGCACGTGATATGGAACATAAAAGTTAAGTCTCGGGATTTATCGGATTTATCGAACCAAGCATTACAGTTAGCACTAGTAGGTGAACTGCGCATTGCCTCACCTGATTTGCTCCTCATGACCATGCCGTTGCCTCATCTCAACAGGATACCCTACTGCGACCGGGCTAGCCCTGCCAGCCGAGCGCCCTGCTTGCGCCTTGCGCTGCCTCGATAATTTTTGTCATCTTGGCCTCGCTGAAAACCGCTTTATGTTGAGAGCGGGCTAGGACACTTACCGTCGCAACCAAGCGATTTTGCGAGTCTAGGATCGGCGCTGACACGGCTGATAGTCCCGGCACGAAAGTTCCGAAAGTACGCGCGAAACCAAGTTGCCTCGCCTCGTCAATCAGGGCCTCAAGCCTGAGGTCATCAACAATAATGCCTTCCGCCCGTTCCAGTTTGACCCGTTCCCAAGTCTGTGCTCGGGGACAATACGCCAAGAAGAGGATGCCGGTCGATGACGTCTGCAACGGAAGGACTGACCCCGTGTGCAGCGACGTAGACAGCGGCATTCCTCCATCGACCCACCGAATGACCGTCGGACCGTAGTCGCCCCAAACGCAGAGCAAGCCCGTGGCCTTCAATTCTGCCAGCAGATTTTCCAAATGCATGTTAGCTATCCGTACGGTGTCCAGTCGGGCCATCGCCGCCAAGCCCAGACGTACTGCGAAGCTCCCTAGCGAATATCGTCCGCTCTTTTGGTCCTGCTCGACCACTTCGGTATTGACAAAAGACAGCAAATAACGATGAGCTTGGCTACGAGATAGGCCGGAATTCTCAGCGACTTCTCGGAGATACGCCCCCTCCCCCTTCTTCATCAAAGCCAGGAGGACTCTTACTCCAATTTCAACCGATTGAATCGACTTTCTCGGACTATCATTGTCTTCGAATTTATCTTCAGTCGAATCTATTACTTTTTTTTGGTGGTCCATGATAATCCGATTTGAGTTATGTAGCGATCTGAACATCATCTGACATGGCTCCAGCATACCCAAGCTGGAATTACAGCAGGGCCGTATTATTGCGCATGATCGCGGGTGAAGCAACACGCATACTCATCCGCTCGGTCCCCGCTTGGTCAACGAGTTGAAAGACCAGTCTTATGAGACCTGTGCGCGGGTGGGTGTAGAAGACTGAAAAGCCATCGGTTTTGGTCTTTAGTGCGGGTTGCGCCGCTTCGCGACCATTCAGGCGACAGGCTGTAGTTTCCATTATGAGTTTGTCGCAACGGATGTTATCTGAATTGCGCTAAGCGAGTACAGATAGCGAAACAT